>JBATNE010000293.1:0-17732 GCA_049290195.1 Candidatus Zixiibacteriota bacterium | reverse complement strand
ACCTTATACCGGTCGCCGGGGATTCTGACGCAGGCCATTGGAAGAAAGGCAGATCCGACCTTGAGACCCATAGCGGTCAGAGAAACCGGCGTTGCAGCCGGTCGACCAAAGAAGGGGACCTGTATGTTGCGGACTCGCATCGAATCAGTGTCAATCAACACGCCCAGAGCATGACCGCTCTTGAGCCACTGAAGAATGCGCTTGGGGGAATCAGTGGTTTGAAAATTGGTGAGCCCCATCGATGTCCGGTTCCGGACCAGCAGGTGATCCAACCGCTGGTCATACATCTGGCGACCTATCACACCGATCTCGTAGCCGCGCGACTGGACATAGGCGGCAAGCAGTTCGAAATTCCCGATGTGGCCGGTGATACCAATGAGACCACGACCTGCTTTGTAAGCGGCGTCAAAATGCTGGAGCCCGTCGACCTCTACCAAAGGGGCAATTTTATTCTTGAAGTGCTTCCGAAACCGCACAACGTCTACGAGGTTCTTGCCGGAATTTGAAAAGAACCTGCGACCGATCTCTGTTCGTTCCTCGAGAGTCAAGCGGTCGCCATAGACGAGCTTCAGGTTCTGATCCATAATCTGGCGGTCACGAGGTATGAGCCTCCAGGCTATGAGGCCCAGTAGATGGCCAATAGAAATGGCGAGCTTTCGGGGCAACAGGTTAAGGATCCAGATCGCGGTAACGGCGAAATAGTAGGTGAGTGTCCGTTTGATCCGTTTGGAGAGTGTTGCCATGGGGGGAATAAGGGGAATCTCCCGCGCAGCGGCAAGTAGGGAGATTGGCAGCTGGGAGACTCTATCTTGTCTATCTGGTGCGGGACAATTGTAAGCGCAGGCAGAACGTCAGAAGACTAATTACTTCCACATAACTCCTGTCACCCACTCAGACTCCATTTTCCCACTATCACTGCCATAGCAGGTGGATACAAAAGAATATCTGTTTATGGACTATACTATCCGCGACTTTGGCCGACATTCGGAATTACCAGGGAAAGGGGGGAGATTCCGTTTTGGTCTTCTCTAAAGGGCAGGTAGTCGCCCCGCATTTCGCCTGGACCGCACATTTCGAAGAACGACGTTTAGAACTAATTGGGGGGTATTCATGAAGCGTCTGCTAATGGCCTGTATGTTGACAGGTCTCCTACTGGCGACCAGTATTGTCCTGGCTTCGCCCATGACTTCAAAGCAATTCACGACACTACGCAACGGGGCAGTCGGCCACCAACTGAACAAGCCGATTCCGGCCCATCAACCGAAGGCTGCACCGACCAGAGCAAAGTCGTCGGTCGTTCGACAGAGATCGACCGTGGCGAGCAGCCTTCCGCCGGAAGTCTATTATCCTGCCGAAATCGCCTTTCAGGGGTACATGGATGATGGTTCCTGGGGACCATTCCCGATCGGGTTCAACTTTCCGTTCTTTGACAGTACCTATACTGAATTCTATGTCACTTCGAACGGCTTTCTGGCGTTTGACTCCGCCGGCCTCGAAATCAGTGATGGATCCGGATGGAGCGAATACGGCAATTCCTGTCTGCCCAACGCCAGCACCCCGAACGGCATGATCTGCGCGTTCTGGAACGATATCGTCGTTCACCAGAATGGCGGCGTGATTTATTACCAGGCGATCGGCGAAGCTCCTAATCGCAAACTGGTGGTCCAGTGCACCAATATGGGGCAGTATGGTGAGCCTACGCTCCTCGGCACGTTCTTCTTTATTCTGTACGAAACCAGCAATGAGATCCAGATTCAGTACAGGATTATCGTTGATAACTCATCGGACTGGGCACATGGACAGGATGCCACAGTTGGCATTGAAAACTGGGATGGCACACAGGCGGTTGAGTACTCATGCTCTGAGACGTCGCTATCAAGCGAGCAGGCAATTCGGTTCATTCCGGATGGCGAAGGAAGCTACACTGTCGACTCCAGCGCGCTGTACGATGGTATCCTGCTTGGCGACGGCAACCCGCCGTCGATTCCCGGGCTGGTGACACCGGCACAGTTGTCAATCGTTTCAGTCGCACCGACCTTCGAGTGGACTCCATGCGACTACACAACATCGTATGAATTCTATCTTGCCGCCAATTCCGATCTGTCCGATGCCACGCCGGTTGATGTCGGCATGGCCACCAGCTATACGCCGCAAACTCCGCTGGACGAGGGGACGACCTACTACTGGGCAGTCTTTTCGCTCGGAGACGGCGGGACGACCTGGTCAGAAATACGAGAATTTCAGACTTCCGGTAACCCGCCTCCGACCGCCACGCTGCAGACGGTATGGACGACCCAGGGGAGTTCAGTTACAGTAGCGCTAAATGGAACCGGCGGTGCCGGCACCCTGGCGCGGATCATCACCGCTCTGCCGGCGCACGGCGAGCTGTATCAGTACAATAATGGCGATCGAGGTACCGCAATCGACTCGGTGCCGACCGATGTTACCGACGCCAACGGCCAGGTGATCTTCTACATTAACGACGGAGTTATCGGGACTAATCGCGGCAATTTCGAATTTGCCGTACGCGATACCAACAACTGGGAATCCGATCCCTCTACCGTGACAATCAACGTTTACCCGGCTCCGACCGTTGAGACGGCTCCGGTGATCGTGACCGGTCCGACCACCGCCACCTGCGGCGGAAACGTCATTCTCGGTGGCGGTTCCGAGGTAGTTGCCCGCGGAGTCTGTTGGGGAACTGCCCCTAATCCCACTGTGGCCGGAAGTCATACCAGCGACAGTAACGATGTGGGCGAATTCACGAGTTCCATTACCGGCCTCACCTTTGAGACCTTGTACTACATTCGCGCCTACGCCCAAAACGGTTTGGGAATCGGCTATGGTATGCAGTATAGCTTTGTCGCCGGACTGCCGCAGGTAACCACCGACAGCGTCCGAGTACTTGACAACTCCAGCGCCTTTGCCAGTGCCACTTTAATAGGGGCTGGCGGCGACACTCTCCAGTTCAGAGGAATCTGCTACGCGGAGGGACATGCGCCGACAACGAGCGACAGTAAGGAAATGCTCACTGCCGGTGCTCCTGGTCCTTTCCATGCTTACATTTACGATCTGACCCCCGGCACAACTTATAGGATGCGGGCATTTGCCATATCGGTAGCTGGCGTAGGATATGGCAATGAGATGTCGTTTACCACGTCCGGTGACGCGCCGTGCCGCGTCTATGGCTATGTACGTGATGGTGACGGCGACGGAATCGACAGCGTTACGATGACCGGTTTTCCGACCAGCGTGATGACCGACTCTACCGGATACTATGGAGCGGTTGTTCCAAGCGGATGGTCTGGCTCGATCAAACCGGTTAGGTCTTCTTATACGTTTGTCCCGGATTCGCATGTGTACGACTCGGTCGTCGTGAACATCGGCGGCCAGAACTATGTTGGTACTTCGATTCTCAGTGGTGTCGAAGATGAACACACCGGTGTGCCGCGAACCTACTCGCTGGCGCAGAATTTCCCGAATCCGTTCAACCCCGCTACGGAAATCCAATTCGGACTTCCGCGTGCCGGCCGCGTTGTGGTTTCGATCTATGACATTCGGGGAAGCGAAGTGATTACTCTGGTGGACAAGAATATCAACGCCGGCACGTTCCATGTAACCTGGAACGGACTGGATAGGAATGGCCGCTCGGTTTCAACCGGTGTCTACTTCTATCGGTTGCAGGCGGGAGAATTCACTCAGTCTAAAAAGATGCTTCTGCTGAAGTAATATCAGGAAGCTGACTATCGATAACGGCGGCTCGGAAGAGCCGCCGTTTCTATTAGGGCTGATTGAGGGTGAATTGACGTTTCCTTGCCGTGACTGGGCGGGGTTACTTGAATGTCAATCTCCCGTATGAATTGGGATTGTAGTCAATCGGCGCCTGCCAGTTTGCGGCATCCTGAAGTCGCTGTTGCTTGCGGAGGAAATTCAACCCCATTTGTAGCCCCGGCTTGGCTTTCACTCCGAACTGCTTGAGCGGAATTTGGGCTTCCACAATCCAATACCCTGCGTCCCGTGAAGCCTTGACGGTGTACGATCCATCCCATTTCCGGTCCCCTCCGTACTCTCCTCCCTGGGACGGGAACAACCTCTGGTCAGTCGTCGTGCCAAGCGCGCTGAAATAGATCTGATAGGCTGAATCCCTGCTCAAATCGGGTTGAAGATACAATCCTATGCAGTCATCGCTGTATACCGGGCCATCTCGTTTGGTAACTGAAGTCCGGAGCGAATCCGGCTTTGACTCTTTGCAGCGGGCAGCCACGTACAGATTGCGGTCATCATAGGCAAAGTAGAAATAAGTCGACTCAATCGCCACCGGGCCGGTATCGGGATTGAAGAATCGGGTGACCGGGTCTTTCCAGATTGGTTCGATGAGCTTTCCGTCGATAGCCGGTGCCTTGGTTGCGCGGTAGCAGCTTGCCTGCCGGGCGATGGGGAGTGTCTCGGTGATGAGCATGGTCCGTCCCGGAGCGAAGGGAAGCCTGAATCTCACCTGGGGAAGTGGATACAGATCATTGCTGGACTGAACGGTCACAGGGTAGTTCGCGCTTCCCCCTGCGTCGATGACCAGTGGTTCCGCGCTTGGGGAGATTGACCACCCGGCCGGCACTGTCCACTGAATGGTGTCCCGGACAGCGACGTCTCCCATTTGGTTGTGGGCAGTCATCATGATCTTTGTCTGCGGAATAGTCAGGTCTTCATTTACAGGGACCGGATTGGAAAATGTGATGGCACCTGCGGACACTTTTTCCGTGGCATGTAATTCCGCAGCGGTGAGCGCATCCCAGGGTCGCACACTCCCAACCTTGACAGGCGCGGTAACAATCTTTTCGCTGTCAACTGTCACCCATGCGAAATGATAGCCCAAATCCGCAGGGTCGCTCGGCCCCATTGCCCCACCGGAGCTTCCAACTCCGGTATATGCTATGCCATCGTAGGTCCCGCTGAAATACTGGTGGAAGTGCCCGGTAAACACGGCGTCCACTCCATACTTCACAAAAAGCGTGTGCAGGGTGTCCGATTTGCCGAGAGCTGTGCTGTTATACCAGAATGGCTTATGAAAGAAGACAAACGTCTTCTCGGCTGATGTATGCGATGCCAGGTCGTCAGCAAGCCACTTCACCTGGGCCGGTTCCATCTTGTCACTCGTCTCACATCGACTGTTATCCAGAATGACAAAGTGCATGGTTCCTATGTCGAAAGACCGGTACGGCTTGCCGACTCGCTTTTCAAACGTCGGAAGGGCAGCATCGTAGGTGATGTCGTGATTGCCGGGAGTGATATAGAGCGGCATGGTGAATCGTGACACGATAGTATAGTATTCGTCCCATTCCGATCGAAGCACCGACGTGTCAACCGTATATCCTTCGATCTGGTCCCCGACCGTGACCACAAAGTCAGGGCGCAGCCGCTCAATTTCGTCGACCGCCTGCTCGTAAACGCCTGCGACATGATTTCCGGTGCGATCGCCGATAACAGCGAAGTGAACAGAGCTATGATCGGGTCGAGACGTCTGGGCACTGGAACTGACGGCCCAGTTGAGAAGAAGGACCAGAGTGACGATAATTGCCTTGGGGGTTCGCATATGGTTTATTCCCTCCAGATAACTGGTTATGAGCGGTCTGAGTTCGAACTGGTTCAGCCGGCTTTGGACCAACGTCTGACTGTCTTGAGGAAATCAACTGACCGGACCAACGGTTGACAAGGAGTTTTTGTAAGAGCAAAGAGTATGTTCTTGTCTATATTACTGCGACTTTCATGTGGTAGGATTTTAACGGAGTGAATATGAGTCGAGCGAAAATAATAGCTGCAGCCGCGATTATCGTAGTCGGAGTGGGGATATGGTCAGGCTGGTCCTGTTTGATCAATTTGATGCTGCCCAAAGAAAACCGCCCCGTGTCGATTTCCTTCGCATCGGAGAAGATAACCTCCGGTGATTTTGACAGGCTCGCCAGTCAACTGGCAGACCAATACAAAGTGACATTTTCTCATATTACGTTATATCGCGAAGCCGGGGTTCTTCAGTACGAAGGTCCTCAGACTTGTCTCCGCTGCCATGAGGACATTTCCTTTAAGGACCTGGCGTCCGGTCAGCAGCGCAAGGAAACACTGATGTCCAATCTGACGACATCAGCTCACTACCGCTTCTACACGTCGGAACATCCCAATGTGTACGGATTCAATGGTCAACTCGCGACCGACTTCCGGATGGGTAAGATTGATCGCCCCTGCCCAAAGCCGGGCTCCTTTGCCATGACTTCGTGGGCGGCTCCGGTTGTTCTGCGGTCGGGAGACACATTGTCCGAAGGCTGTGGTCAATGTCATGTCGGCGGGCAAGTGACGGCACCGTTAGGGGAGATGATGCCCGGCTATGGCACACTCGCGCAGGAAAAGGACGCGATAGACTGCCTGATTTGCCATTCGGTCGCTTATGACATGAACCGGAAGCAGGTGGTGAGAAATGAATCCGGTCAGTGGTCATGGGGCGAAGACCGTTCCATGCGGGCCGCCATGTCCGTTACGCGACCGACAGCTCAGGCATGCCTGCGATGCCACCAGCACAATCTGGGTGGCGACATGTATGTTGATAGCGCCGATTCATCCTTTATGGAGAGTCTCACCCGCAGCGGGGAGAATCGTCCCCGCGTCAAACATCCAGGGAGCAAACGGGGGACGCCGTATAGCCCTACTTGGGATGTACACGCCGCCGCCGGTTTGAGTTGTATCGAATGCCACAAGACTGAAGGGCACCGCATCGCCAAGGGGACACACACCACAACGATGATGGCGAACGATTTACCCAAGGTCGAAGTGGCGTGCGAAGAATGTCACACGTCGGCGCCGCACAAGAAAACAGACCGGTCCGATGAGTTAAACGGCCACACTGAGAAGCTGGCCTGCCAAACCTGTCACATCCCGAGCCTGCATCCCGACAATGCCACGCGACGTGACTTTGCCACACCCATGTTGGAAGAGAAACCCGGTGTCTGGGTGTATACCGATATCGAGAAGGAATGTGATCCAGGCAGGGGAATCGTATACAAGTGGTGGAACGGAGATGGTACTTTCCTGGGCAATCCGATCGGCGAAAATCCCAATGGGAAGAATCTCTATCGATTCTACAACCCCACCAATACCTGGCCGGAATTCAAGCAGTTCGATTACGCGGCGTGGTACGAACGAGTGATGCGGCCGATTGCGAAAGCCGGACGGCCCTCCAAAATCTACGCCATGAAATTGTTCAACGGTCGCCAGCACATTGACCTGCAAAATATGGGGCCGTTCGGAGGCATGTATCTTCCTTACAATCTCCCCACTTATTATACCAGCGGAAATCCTGACAGCGCAGCATCGGTCGAAATGCAAAGCGGTATGATGAAGATGATGTACGGCTGGATGTTTGATATCTACATGATGGACAAGTTCATGCGTTTCATGGAGATCGACGGCTGGAATACTGGTGCCTATGCCGATGCATCGACCAATCACCAAGTCGAGGCGCGATGGATTCCTCAGGATGCCAGTCTCGAAATCAGCCATGCCATCCGCAAGACAGGGGCTCTGACGTGCGCAAACTGCCACGCCACCAATGGAGTGATGGATTTCGCGTCTCTCGGATATGATCCTGCCGAAATCGCCGCCCTGCAGGAACCGCGCTAAATTGCCCACACAACAACCAGCGAGAGAGGGTCGATTCCCTCTCTTGCGGGTGAAATGGGTAGGTGGGGGGCAGTCGACGTACCTGCCATCATGACAATTTCACCATCATATATGATGTCGTCCTGAGCTGCGGCAAGACGGGCTTATTCGGCGTTTTCGGCCCCAAACTGCAGTCTTAGTTTGTTGTATTCCATGCTTGTGCGATGACTCTAATTCTCGAATGCGCTCTCTTGAGAATCGAATGATTTGTGGTTTGACACTGCCAAAAATTGACAGTGATGGAGCGATATTACCGATTGAGTAACTTGCGGGGGTGGGCCGAGTGGCGGCCCCTGTGCGACCAACACGCCCGACTTCACGTGCGCAGGGGCTTCGCCACTGTCCATCTCTCAATTCTTATGAGTGAACTTGAATTTCGGGGGGAGTGCGGGCGCAATTGCTCCGACAAAAAGCAGGTGCGACTGATCCAGGAGTGGCTGTGCCTGTGGGGATTTACTGTCACGATCGATGGATCTTTTGGACCTGCGACCGAACAAGCCGTTTCACTGTTCCAACGAAAAAGGGGACTCACGCCCACCGGCACTGTCGACCTTGCCAGTTTTCAACAGCTCATCGAACCGATGACTGTGGTATTGACCCCTCTCAAACCAAATGGCCGCACACGCTCAGAGATGGTCGTGGCCCACGCCAGCAGGCATCTGCAATCATTGCCCCGCGAAGTTGGCCGTGAGAACTGCGGACCATGGGTCCGGCTGTACCTCGACGGGCATGAAGGGAGGGAGTGGCCATGGTGTGCCGGTTTTGTCTCATTTGTGGTCAGACAGGCGTGTGAATCGATGGGTGAAGCGGTCCCATTCCCGGTCACATATTCCTGCGACACCCTGGCTCAGGAAGCGCAGAGTGCGGGCAGGTTCATTGGTGAGAGCGAACGATCTGCGGGAAGCAAAGCGATCGAGCCGGGATATCTCTTTCTGGTGCGAGCCAGGAAGAACGACTGGGTGCACACCGGGATAGTCCTCTCAGTTGGAAAGGACTATTTCGAGTCGATCGAAGGAAATACGAATGAACAGGGGTATCGCGAAGGGTATGCCGTCTGCCGGCGCGTTCGCAACTACGCAAGAAAAGATTTCATTGCTCTGTGACGACACCTTCCAGCTCAGCTGACTGGACCAAATCACACTCTACTGGACAGTAACATAGGCGATGGATGTCAGCTCAGTGGACTCCAATCGGTTGGGTCCGGCATCTTCGATCGCCCAGCCATGGGAATAGATCAGGCGCGGTTCCTGCACTACGACGTCCTTGATGGATTCACGATCCTCAGAAAATACGCCAAGAGTTATCGACTTCTTCAGTGATGCCGCCCACTGAATGATCGCCAGCGAAAGCTCGGCTGAGTAGTCAGGACCAAGTTGGGAGGAGTTATCCTGAGCCCCAAGGGCGCGGGCAAGGTCTTCAGATACGACCGGCTGACGAGTTGTCACTTTCTGGGTGATCGCGCTGGCCATACTGGCGTAGTGGGTATTGAGGTGTCTTAGCACCAATTGCAGGCAGGCCACAAGCATGACCGAGTCCTGGCTGGATAAATCATCAATGCGAAGCGCCGAGCGCTTGGTGAGACAATAGCCCCGAAGCTCTTTGTCATAGTAAACCGGGATGTTCGCTTCGGAAATCGTGTTCAAATACCGGTATGCTGTCCGCTCCGGAATTTGACAAATTCGCATGATTGTATCCAGAGTGACCACGCTGCGCTGATTCAGCAACTGGATCAACTGAAATACCCTGTCGTTCTTGGCCATCCTGTGCCTCCATTTAGCCGAGAGGGGGGAAGTCCCCCTCAGTTGCTGTCTTTCGCGATGATTCAAGCGATCGGCTGTGAATCTACAGAGCGACAATTATTGCATACAAAATATCCCATGTTGTCAGTGGAGCTGTGTCGGTCACCGGATCCGCTCCTATGGTCATGCCATGAGGGGTCGGAATCGTATCGGCCGGCTGACTGATAGGGGGCTCGATCGGGACATTGTCAGCCACAACTTGAGAAACCGGTGCAAGCGCAAGGAAAAATGACAGTGCAAGTATAGCACCTACAAGCCTAAGAAGTTTTGAATCGGAGATTGAGTTCATGTTGCCTCCTGAGCATGGGAATTCTGTAACTGAGCTTAAGAGGCATATATCCAAAACGGTGCCAATTCGCGCACCGACTTCGATTGATTGCTAAATGTTGTTACTTAACGATTTAACTTCTTTTCGTGGATTTGGAAAGAGGGGGACGTTTGCCAATCATTAGCAACGCAGTGGCAAGACGGAGCCTAATGGTATGAATCAGTTAGACATATTCTGCCACATCTAGGTGTGGCATTTTGCAAAACCAACTAAGTCGGCACTATTTGGGGTAGGTGATTCCAAACTTCTTGAGTCTTCGACGCAAATTAGACAAGGGAATTCGCAATGCTCGAGCAGCCTTCGATTGGTTCCCTTTCGCTTCGACCAACGCTCGATGGATTCGAGCTTTCTCTGCGGCCTCCTGTGCGGCCAAATCCTTTTCCGAGGTCTTGAAGTCCAGCTTGTCCGAGGGTAAGTCTTTTGCATCGACGGTCCGTCCCGGAGAAAGGATGCAGATGCGTTCGGCAAAATTTCTCAGCTCCCGGACATTTCCCGGCCAATGATATTTCATGAGCGTATCGATAGCGTCGGGCGTGAAGCGCGGGGGGCGATTCGACTCCTTGAATATCTGAATGAAGTGGTCAAGCAGCAGCGGGATATCGCCGGGACGCTGGCGCAGGGGCGGGATATCCAGCACTATGGTGCTTACACGGTAGTATAGGTCCTCGCGAAATTTCCCCTGTTTGACCAGGCTCTTCAGGTTTCTATTGGTCGCATAGATGAACCGAATATCCGTGCGGATTGGCCGAGTCGACCCGACTTTCTCAAACTGCTGGTACTCTATAACACGAAGTATCTTCGCTTGAGTTTCCGGAGGCATATCACCGATCTCATCCAGGTACATTGTACCGCCGTCGGCAGCGACGAGCTTGCCGTCTCTTTCGGCTACGCCGGTCGCGACGCTTCGAGCTATGCCGAAGAGCTCACTTTCAAGCAGTGTCGGTGCGATCGCTGTGCAATTGAGCTTCACGAGCGGCTCGCCGGCCCGCTGGCTCTGTTTGTGAAGCAGTTCGCAGATGACCTCCTTGCCGGTACCGCTTTCTCCCTGAAGCAGAACGCTGGCGCTCGTACAGGCAATTCGTGGAAGGGAATCGAGCAGTTCCAGCATGAAAGGATCGGCGGTAATGAGCGCCTGAGAGCGCCCCATCCGATCCAGACTATTCATCAACTGTACGTTGAGCATTGAGAGGCCACGAAACTCGCGAGCGGTGGAAAGCACGCGACTCAGAAAATGCCCGACTGCGGTCATGTATTTGAGATCCTCGGCCTCGAACAGGGCAGGAATCGAATGATGGTCTAGGTAGAGCACACCCTGCAGTACACCGTTGGCCGACAGAGGTATGCAGGCGACCGAGAGGATATTGTGGCGAACGATGGACTCGTAGCAATTGGTTCGCTTGTCGGCCAGCGCATTATCGATCAGAAGCGCCGATTGCTCCGTAATCGACTGCCAGGGGAGGTGGGCGGAAAACTCACACAGGTCAGCGAGGCTGTTGTCATCACAGTTGATGGCCGCACCAATCTGCAGGTCGCTTGAAGAGGCAGACTTGAGAAAGAGAATGCCGCGCTCGGCACCGGTTTGTTCAACGGCGAATTGCACGAGCTTCTGCAGCGTCGGTCTAAACTCTCCAATGTCATTAACCAGTTCCGACATGGAAAGGAACGAATCAACCAGTTGCGTTCGCGAAGAGCTGCTTGACGCCAGATGGGCAAGACGGAGATCGAGCTTTTCCAGGAGTCTGCTGTTGTGAAGGCTGACCACAACGTTTCGCGCCTGAAGGAGGAATTTGCGGGCGTGACGCTCCTGCCCTCGCTTCTGATACGCGTCGGCCAGCCGAAGTGCGGCGAGGGAAGAAGCATAGAGCTGGCGCCCCTTGCTGAGCGCAACAAATGCCCTTTTCCAGGCGGCAATTTCTTCTTTGCCGGCACTCTTCGCCGGTTCTTTGTAATAGTCAATCAACGCGATGAGAGCGGCAAAGAGTGGGACTTTTTCATAACCTTGAAACGCGAATGACTTGGCCAGGTCTCTCGTCAGTTCCGTTGAGATGCTGTTTGGGTCAAAGCAGACTACGTAGTACCACCCGAGCGCCGAGTAATAGCGTGAATTCGCGTATCCAAGGGCCAGAGCCAGTTCAACGAGTCTGTTGCATGTGGGCTCATCAGCTTCAGTCTGTAAAGTGATCTCTTCTATCAGATCAACTTCGAGGTGGGTGGTTGTATTTCCGTTTGGTGAAAGGCTCTTGCGTGTCAATTCGATGTACCGAGCGCTTTCCGCCGGCCGACCCCGCCACATACTGACAAGGGCAAAATTTTGGTACAATTTGCCGACAAAGGAGGCTGTCGATTGGGGAGTCAGTAGAGCATAGGCACGAGAGAAGGAATCTTCGGCGGCAGCAACGGCCCCTTCCTCCGCCGATACGATACCGTTGAGGACAAAATAGGTGAGAAACCGATTTCCCTCCTGGTCCGGCTGTTGCGCCGATAGAAACCGCTGCAGCCAATAGCGCGCTTTGGGGAACTCGGCAATCCTGACATAGGCAAACATGATCGCTGAGTAAAGGGACGGTGATGCTGCTACCTGGTTTGGTCCCAGGTTCTTCTTGAATACCAGCTTGGCCACCCTGATGGCATCGACGTAACGCGATTGTTCACTGTAAATGGATGCCAGAGCGGACGCGAGGGAGGCGAGCTGTGGAGTCGAGCTCAGCTTCTGAGACTGCTCAAGTGCTGACTCCATCAAGTGCATAGCATCATCAACCCGGTCGAGCCGCCAGAGAAGCAGCGCTTGAAGATACAGTGCTGCCACAGCCATGTCGTGGATTGAGGCTCTTTCGGCCAGGTCCCGGAATTCGCGAATGGTTGCTTCCGCTGCTATCAGTTCCTTTCGCTGATATTGAATCCAGGCTCTAGACTGGAGAATTTTGACACGAGATACCGGGTCGACGAGTGAATCGGCAAAAGCCGAATGCTCGGCAAACAGCGCTTCCACATCTGCCAGGATATTTGCGCGAAGTCCGGCAAAGACCGCCAGATTGAGCGTATCAACAAATCTCGAATCAGAATGATCCAGAATCCCCAGTGCCGCCTTATATGCCGTAAACGACTCGGATTGTCGATTCAATTGCGATGCGACTTTCCCCAGCAGGAGGTAGACATCCAGACGAAGGTGTGTCGACATGTTTGACTTACTTTCGTCAATCGTCGCATTAAGTCGCTGAAGGCCGAGGTAGGCACGCTCGTGCTTCCCCGATCCATACAGCTGTTCGCAATCTCGCAAAACCGCACCCGAATCGGCGGGATTCAGCCGCGGCCGCTCTCCGATCATGCGATCCAGCTGAGCATATAGTCTGTTGAGTGCACTATCGGTTAAGCTGATGAGCCAGAATTGGTCGAATCGCTTCATCGACCCGCGCCGAATTTCGGACCACAGTATTCTCCAGAGGCCAAACCGATTGTTCCTGACGGCTGTTGAAATCTGTTCAATCAGGTCGGTGCTGAGACCATAGAGGCAGCAGCGCTCCGACAGAAAGCGGGAGAGTTTGTCCGGCGACTCCATTTCCGAGCGAGTGGATCGCCGAAGCTGCGTGATCAGGATCAGTCTGAACAGTTCTTTCAGGCGGCTATCATACTGCTGGTCAGTGAGCAGCCCACAGGTTCGGCACGACTCCAATAAGGAACGTGGGCGCTGCAAGTAATTGGGTTCGGTCAGATTCTCGACGAGTCTCTTCAGCCGTTCTACAAGGTCGCTGTTCCCGGGCGATTGTGCGAATTCCGGGTTGGCTAACGCGAGTCCCAACGATACGCCCAAAGAATAGGCATCGGACTGGCAAACGACACAATCATCGGCCACAATCTCAGGAGCGATATGCCCGGGAGATCCAAGCAGGCGGGCATGGGGGCGGGTTCCGTTACGGCAGAGAAAGTCCAGATCGATGAGTCTGACTCGGTCGCGATGGCCGTTCGTGGAAGTGAGGAAGTTATCCAACTTCACATCGCCATGGACATATCCGAGCCAATGGATATAATCCAGAATAAGACAGATCTCAGGGAGTACTTTTTCGAAAAAGTCGGCAGGGCTGGATGTCGACAGTCGCTGCCACTTTTTCGGGTCCAGCCAGGGATATTCCACCACTAACATGCCGGACTCCAAACGATGTTGCCGGGCCTTAACGACCTTTCCCGACGCCAGATCTTTCTGGAGCCGCAGCGACGCGATTACATGTTGAACAGTCTTGTCAGTAGCAAGGGGTCCATCCGACAGGATACATTTGAGGAAACAGACAGATCCGGACTGCCGATTTACTCCCCGCCATGAACGGAATGGAAAGTGGTCCGAAAGAAGCTCTTCGAACTGGTATTCAGGTAGCTGCGTCGAGTGCATGACTAATCCCCGCGAGGACCGGATTTCGCCCGCGATTTTGTCTTCAGAAGGTTGTGTAACCTCAATTCCAATTATAAGATAACTAGATTCGGCAAATTTGGCAAGAAATCGCTGAATGGGCGCAATAATCTGCCGCGCGAATGTGAAATATTGGACCAGAACAGTCGGCATCATCAGCAGACCAGCACGACGAGCCGAGCACCCTTTGACAGATTATTTCATTGATTTGCCGTGACCGTACCGAGTACGCACAGTAATTGTGCGCTCTGGTCTCTCCCTTCGACCTCAATCTCTCCCCCTTTTTCCCTATACGAATGACCGTCAGAGCTTGCCATTCGCTTGCCGCCCGACTTGCAGCACACCCTAAGCCACTGCCATATTTTGACAGTGAATTCTCGATATTTCGTACCAAGGGGCTATCGGGGAGATCGAGAATCCTCCGGTCTGGCTGTTGTCAGGCTGGAGGATTTTTTTTGACAGTGACCTGACTATCCAGCTTCCCTTGCATCTGGCACTATCGTTGAGGCACGTTTTCATCCATTGTCATGTAGCTGCTGGCTTGATATCGCACCCGCAATTTCATAGCTTGGTGCCATAATGAGCCAATTCAACGATCGGAGTTCGACATGACGGTCGAAGAATTCTGGAAAGCATATCTGAACACACTTCCTATAGACCACCCCGCCAGAGCATTAGCTATCCCGACAGCTGAAGGGTATGGTGACTCACCGCAACTCGCCGATGAACTCGGCCAGTTGATTCATCGCGGCACCAAGACGGCGACCTGTGCATCGCTGTGGGAATACGAATTGGAGAAGATACCCATCCCGCATGTTGGACAGCTGGAAATTGTACTCGATGGTCAGAATCAGCCATTGGCGATTACTGAAATGATAGAAGTTCAGATTCGGCCATATGACGAAGTGGATGCAGGTTTTGCTTTTGAAGAGGGAGAAGGGGATCGGTCTCTTCAGAATTGGCGTGATGGCCACTGGCGGTTCTTCTCGCGGGTTCTCGCCAAAATTGGCAGGCAACCGGACCCCAAAATGCCGCTGATTTGCCAACGCTTCAAAGTCGTGTTCAGGAAGTAGTTGCCAGCTTAAGACGCCGGCTACTGCTTATAGACATCGGTACTCATATATTTCAATCCGGAATCTACCATGAGAGTCGCGATACGCGCGTTCGGCCCCAATTGCTGACCGACGCGGATAGCGGCGATGACATTGGCGCCAGACGATGTGCCCGCAAACAGACCTTCTTCGCGCGCCAGCCTTCGGGCCATGGCTTTGGCATCCTCAGTCTTCACAGCCACAATTTCGTCCACGACCGTTGGATCCCAGAGGGGCGGAGTGTAACCGATCCCGACACCTTCGATTTTGTGTGGACCTGGCTGCCCGCCGGAAAGGACCGGAGACTCCGCCGGCTCTACAGCAACAATCTTGATCGCAGCATTGTGTCTCTTCAAAACACTCGCCGTGCCGCGCAGCGACGCTGCTGTGCCAACCGACTGAACAAACGCATCGAGTTTCCCACCGGTATCTTGCCAGAGTTCTTCACCCAAAGGGTAGTACCCGGTGATACTGTCGAGATTCTTCAGCTGGTCGGTCCAGAACATGTTAGGTTGGCCGGCGATTTCTTTCGCCTTCTCCACCATATCCAGAATGAGCTTCTTAGTGGTCAACCCACCCTCGCTGGGGACCAGAGTCAGCTCGGCGCCGAATGCGGCCATTTGTCGGCGTTTGTCGTCGCTGAAGGCGTCCGACGTTACTATTTTCAACGGGTACCCTTTCGCGACACAGACCAGTGCCAGAGAAATACCAGTGCTTCCGCCGGTGTATTCGACCACCGTATCACCGGGCTTGAGTCGGCCGTCTTCTTCGGCTCTCGAAATCATCGCCAGCGCTGTGCGATCTTTCATACTGCCGGTGGGATTCTCCCACTCGAGTTTGACGAAAATGTCGGCACAGTCGGATGGGACGACACGACGAAGCTGGACAAATGACGTGCCGCCAATTGTCTGGAGGATATTTGTGTGAGTAGTCATGACGGTAACTTTCGATGCTTCACGCTTAAGTATTTTCCCGAGTCATAGCTTCAAGGCACCGCCAATATAAGTTGTCGCAATGCCGATTGGCAACCCACACCGCGGCAGGGCCGGCGAATTGCAAACGTGCAAAAAAGTTGACCGGGAAAATCCATCGCATACATTTGATAAATGTCAGACCTCAAGCCTTCAGTTCGCCTTGCCGGCACTGGCCCGGCTATTCTCTGCCTGCACAGCAGTACCAGTTCGTCCAAACAGTGGACCAAGTTGACCGAGCTGCTGTCGCATCGGTACCAAGTCATCGCGCCGGATCTCTATGGATACGGTGAGAGCCCTCAGTGGGACTTTGGGCAGTCCCTGAGCCTTGGGGATGAATTGGAACTGCTCGGTCCCGTTGTCGAGTCGATTTGCGGACCATTCCATCTGATCGGTCACTCATACGGTGCCGCTGTTGCCCTCACTCTTGCACAAAGCAATCCTCTTCGAATCAGGAGCCTGACTCTGTACGAACCGGTGCTGTTCAATCTCCTATTCGATGACAATCTGCGATCCGATGCGCTATCAGAAGTAACGGCTGTGCGCGCCGATGTCATCCGCTTGGTGGAACAGGGAGAGCTTCACGATGCCGGGCGGCGATTCGTCGACTATTGGTCGGGCGACGGTGTCTGGGACAAATTCGAAGGCTGGCAGCAGGACTCGGTTGCGAGGCGAATGCCGAAGGTGGTGGCTGATTTCGACGCTGTGTGCGGCCATACGACCCCGATATCCGCGTATCGCGAACTGGACATTCCGACCCTGCTCTTGTATGGTGTTGAATCACCGAAATCTACCCGGAAGATTGTCGATGTGCTTTCGCACACCCTTCCCAAATCCGAAGTTCGGGGATTCCTGGGCCTCGGACACATGGGGCCGATCACCCATGCTGACAAGATCGCTCAATTGATAAGTAAGTTTCTTGAGGGGCAGCCGAAGGGAATCCTGGTTCACCAATTGCGGCGGTCCCGCCGATAGCGGACCACTAAGAACAGAGGAGTCGAACGTCTATTTGATATAGTGCTCGATATCTCTACCACTTGATTCAAGTTCCCTGGTATTGGCTTGCAGGGCAGCAGTGGCACTGGCATGTATTGTTGCAATTGGCAGGGCTTTCCACTTGTCGAGGTCGCGCTCACATTCGACCTGAAAGAGCATTTCGGAGAGGTCGCGAATAACGCAGAAATTTGCGATCGAATGTCCGTTTTCGCTATCGTAGTTGCCGTTCTGAATGAAGAAATCTATAGTCTGGAACAGGATCGTGTCCGCCATACTCAGCTCGGTCAGTTTGGCGCGATACTCCAGGTCGGCACTCTGCAATTTCGGAAATAGCTTATAGTCGGCAAAATGCCTGCTCTCGTGCGCGAGGTAGCTGACGAGGAATGCCTCGCTGGTAAGATCATACGCACTCCTGACGCAGTACAGAGCATCGTGTGTGGCCCAGCC
>JBATNE010000292.1:0-2000 GCA_049290195.1 Candidatus Zixiibacteriota bacterium | reverse complement strand
TCGTTCAAAGCCGAGGCTGATGGTGAGTACACGATGGAAATTATCAAACGGATTCTGGATTCGCTGAAGGAAAGAGGGTAGGGGGCGCGGTTCGTCGCCTCGAGCGGAGACGAGAGGCGAGAAGTGTTCCTGACGCGCAGTAAGTAGGTCGGGCTCCTGATGAGCCGGAGGTGAAGAAGAAACCCGACGGGTGTGAGTCGAAGATAGTGTAGCAATGTCATGGTGAGCGTAGTCGAACCATGAACAGGGGGCTGACAACGTCTTGCCCAACCAGCTCAAGAATGGATAGCTGCAAAATGAGAGGACAGATTGCTTCGTTGTTCTCCGTAAACGGAGAACGGCCTCGCAATGACGCATAGCGACCATATGACCACCGACCCATTCTCACAATTCAGTCTTCGCAACCTCCCGCACCATGCCAAGTGGTTTGTCGGGATAGTCACTGCGCTCATGCTCTGTGTCTGCATCTGGGCGATGTGGATTTTCTACGAGCGCAAGGGACGGGTCACGGCGGAGACAATACTTCCGAGTTATCTGCAGAAGGCGGACAAGGAACAGGCGGTGAATCTTCCACCGGAAGTGCAGAAGGATGTTGCCGAAGTTCAGTCCGATTCCAACGCCGTCATGGCGCCGGAGTGGGACAGCACAACCGCCGGCAAAGAGAAGCCTATCGACAGCGCCACGATCGCGAAAATTGAATCCAAGGCGGTCAATCCGAGAGATGACGATGATTGGGATTCAGCCCGCCGCTTCTCGCACAATCTTGGTCTCGCGCACACCCATATCAACGGCCAGACATTGTTGTTCTTTGTGATGGGGTTTTTGTATTTGTTCAGCTCGGCTACACCGAAGAACAAGAAGCTGTTGTTCATCCTGTTCGGGATATCGATACTGGTTCACGCGGTTGGCTTGACCGGGCAGCATTTCTGCTCGATCTACGATGACATCCTGGCGGTGAGCGGGGTGGTGATACTGGTGATCATGGCGTATATGGCGTTTCGGATATTTGTGGATCTTGGCCACGGACCGATAGCTGAGAAGGCTAAAGAGTAATGGCTGAAGACTATCGCGATTATCTCAAGCCGGAAACGGTATCCAAACTCAAAGGGATGGAGCTTCGGGCCAGAATGGTGGTCGAAGGGTTCATCGCAGGACTTCATAAATCACCGTATCACGGTTTCTCAGTTGAGTTTGCCGAGCATCGGCAATATATGCCGGGGGATTCGATCCGGGATATCGACTGGAAGCTGTACGGTAAGTCGGACAAGTTCTTCATCAAGCAGTACGAAGAAGAGACCAACCTCAAAGGGTATCTGCTGTTGGATTGTTCCAAATCGATGGCGTATCACTCCGGCGCCGAGATCAGCAAGTTGGATTATGCCGGGATGCTTTCCGGGGCGCTGTCATACATGATGCTCAGGCAGAGAGACTCGGTTGGGTTGGTGACGTTCGATCAGAAGATTCGCCGTTATATTCCACCGCGGTCAAAGGCTGGGCATCTGCATGTGATGCTGAAAGAGATCGCCGACCAGACACCATCGGAGTTGACGGACATTTCGCACACTTTGCATGAAATGGCGGAGCGGATCAAACGCCGCGGGCTGGTGATTATTATGTCCGACCTCCTGGATGACGCGGACAAGATCATTTCCGGGCTCAAGCACTTCCGGTACAATCAGCATGAAGTGATCGTGTTTCATATTCTCGATCCTCGGGAGCGGGATTTTGCGTTCGGGACCGATGCGTTGTTCCGTGATATGGAGACCGGGGAAGAGATTACCACTTCGCCCTACCAGATCAAGAAGGATTTCCAACGGCAGGTGAAAGCTTTTGCCGAAGAGATCGCGATGGCCTGCCGTCAGAGTAATATTGATTATCATCCGATTGATACTTCGATGCCGTTCGACAAGGCTCTGTATGCGTTTCTGGGAAAAAGGGAGAGGTTGTATTAGGGGGGGGAAGTGTCTGATCAGTCGACTTTGGGCGCATTGCCTGCCAGT
>JBATNE010000291.1:0-15232 GCA_049290195.1 Candidatus Zixiibacteriota bacterium | reverse complement strand
GGTATGGCAGGTGAAGCAGAAATAGGTGTCGTCTTCGTGCCACGGACCATGGGAATTGAGCAGGCCGCTCATTCCGTGGATGGCATGATCGGTGCCTTTGACGCCATCGAAATCCAGGTGACACCCGCTTCTGGCACAGGTCATGTCGGCACCAAATATGACATCGTGACATGAGGCACAGCTCTGAATATCAGCGCGTGCTGCCTTGCCGTGATTAGTCGTTATCCAACCAGGGTTCAAGTGATTAACCGGTTCGCCGCCACGTTCCTGATGACACTTGTTGCAGAATTCCTGATTCTCATGACACGACTGGCAATTGGCGGAAACGGCTCGAGCATCGAGACCATGAGTCAGTTCATAATTGAGTGGATGAGTTGTCTGAGCGAGGTTATCACCACGATGGCAATCGATGCAGCTGTTCTGTTTCTGGTGACAGGTCATGCACCAATCGCGTTTGGTCGTGGCCGGATCGCCATGTTTGTGGCGCCAGTCGCCGGGATGGATGTCGGCCAGAGTAACGTGGCCGCCATGACACAACGAGCAGTCGTTTGAGACTTTGGTTCCGTTGTGGCAGTTGAAGCAGGTGTTCATCGCCGGCCGATTGCTGAGCCCCTGATTCCATTCATGATCCAGATTCCCGTGGCAACGGGAGCAGGCGATATTTTTGGCCAGATGAGACTTGTGGCTATAGGTAATCATCTGTTCAGGTTTGAGTGGCGGTTCCTGGAAGGTGGGACTTCCCCAGGTAATGCCGAAGTCCGCGAGTGAGTTTACGCCGGTATGGCACTTGGCACATATTTCTTTAGTTGGAGCGGACCGCTTGGTTGCATGGCCCGCCGTATCGATGCCGACATGACACTCGACACACGGAAGATCAGCTTCGACCGTATGAATGGTATGCGAAAACTGTCTGCCTGGCTCAAGCGGATAGGTCGTGCCGTTTGATGGAGTAGCCGGAATGAACAGGGCTATCAAGAAGAGCACCAGTGTCGTCGCCAATTGCATTGCTCTGGTCATGCTCGAACCTTTCGAGCCGGCTTGCCAATCGAAAAGTCTTTCGAGGCGCGAAGGTAGAATCGAGTTCCGGACGTGATCACGCGATTGCGGAACCACTGACCTTCAGCTCTTACACTGAATCCAGCACTGCCATGCCAGAAGACACCCGCCGTCGAACCATACGAATCCGAGCGCTCGGTTGTAAGCGCATCAATCTTGTAAGTTGAGAGATTGGTGCCGGCATAGATATCTATGTGCGGAGTGACGCGCGCGCTGAGGGTGCCAAAGAAGCCGTCGTTGTCGCCGCCATAGCCGTTCTGATGCGACCAGCCCAAGCTGTACCAGGCGGATGCGATACTTAGCCGCGTTTGCACTGTGCCATCGGGGCTTCCTGCAGTATAGGCCAGCTGGCCACCAACCGACATTGATTTGCAGACGATGCGCCGGGCTTCAACGCGAACCTGACGGTAATAGTCAAAGTCGATTATACTCCACAGGGAATTGTCCGATACCGATGGTTCTCTGTAGAA
The DNA here is from genome assembly GCA_049290195.1 of Candidatus Zixiibacteriota bacterium. Classification (GTDB taxonomy): domain Bacteria; phylum Zixibacteria; class MSB-5A5; order GN15; family FEB-12; genus FEB-12. Next base: position 13,706 of record JBATNE010000291.1, on the reverse strand, counting down.
TGCTTCAGCAGCGAAGTACCAGTCTTTCGGTCGGACTGATACTCGCCCCAATAGTTCGGATATCCTGGTGTGGGGGGCATTGAATATCCCCTTGCCGAACAGGCTCCAGATACCGACTTCCTTGCCAATGTCAAGCCCAGCGCGTGTTTCCGATGTGCGGCCATCAACTTTGCGAAAGAGGAGATTTGCTGAGGCGTGGAGAGTGGGCTGCAACTGAGCAGCCAGCGTCGCCCCAATCAGGCCACTGTACGAGAAATTTTGGATATGCTCCGGATCGCTGCTAAGCGCTGAAACGCCGCCGAACCCGGAAACTGCCCAGACTCTATTGATTGGGTATCGAGCCTGGAGACCATCCATCAAGTTGGACTGAATGCTGTTGTAAACGAACTGGCGTCCAAGACTGAACTCAGAGCGGGCTGGGGCATTGGTCAGACGAAGGTAAGTCTCATAGACAAAAAAGCGTGGTCCAATCCCGGAGTTGTCCTGAAGATCTGCGGCATATCGGAAATTGGTACGAAGTTCCAATGTTCGATTGAATCGATCTCGCCAAGCGATCAGAGTGACGCGAGCGCCAGAATAGCTCTGGGTGCGCGAGAAGTCGGACTGCCTAAAACTGTACAAATTGGTAAAGATAGAGCCGTTCAATTCAACCGCTTGGGCTTGGACGAACCCGAATAGCCCGGTAAGCAGAACGAGAGAGGCCGCGGTGCGGATCAGACGTTGATTCTTCATACTCAGATTATTCATTATAGAACAATTCCCATTGGAAAGGTTCACGGGAAATCGCTCGAACCGGCAAATATTATCACAAGCTTCTCTTTTTGCTTTCTCAAATCCGAAGATTTGGTCATTTTTAGGTACCGGAGTGCCTTGGTGCCACACTGTACTCTAAGTCGGATGGAGCCGCACAGGCCTGGTTATTCGACTCGCCCCGGGCGCCAGGAGGCCAATCCCCAATGAGAAAGTGAGGTTCAACCATGAAGAAGCATATCATGGTCGCCGCAATTCTCCTTCTTGCAACCACTGTCCAACCCAGCCCACGGCTCTTCCACAACTCGAGCTATTTTGACGCCAACTCCATTCTCATGATGACCACCAATTACGGGTTATATGGGTATGATGTTGGAAATGTGTTCGGGTACAGCCATGGGACATTCTATCCGTATACCGGCGTCGACAATATCTACAACGGTACCCAAATCAAGTCGCCACTGTACTCGGCCGGTTTATGGTTGGGAGGAAAAGTTGCCGGAGTTACCAGGGTCTCGACTTCGGATTTCGGGAGTGAATACTGGCCCGGGCCGATGTCGGGCGGGACGTTTGTCTCGGATGCGGACACAGTCTCGGCATATCGGGTCTATAAGATTTATGCTGACAGTGCCGAAGGGAATCCAAATCCGGATTACCTGAACTGGCCAACAGGGCAGGGTGCGCCTACCGATGGTCTCGGGCATCCGCTTGTTCGAGGGAGCCAGACAGTCTGGTTGGTGTTCAACGACGCCAATCCGGCCAGGCACAACGCGATCAATGGTTCAACTTCGACGCTGGGAATTGAAATTCAGCAAGTTGTGTGGGGCACGAATCTCACCGGATACGAGCGAGTCATTTATCTGGAGTACCGGCTGTTCAATCGCGGCGGAAACGCGATCACGAACTTCTATATGACGCCGTTCTTTGATCCTGATCTCGGCGGGGCACAGGACGATCTGACTGGATGTGACACACTTATCAGTACGATCTACTGCTACAACGCAACCAACAGCGATGCTTGGTATGGAGCGACTCCGCCTGCGCTCGGCATTCGGTTCCTGTATGGTCCGGCGGTTGCATCCATCCACGACTCAGCGTACTTCTTTGGGACCTGGATTCACGGATACAGGAATTTACCGATGAGTTCGTTTGTGAGTTATTTCAACGGGGACGATCCTCAGTCTGCAGCTGAAAGCTACAATCTGATGCAGGGGCTGAAGCGCAACGGCTCGCCGCTGGCAAACGGAACTACCTTCAGTTTCCCAGGCGACCCGGTGGCGGGGACAGGAGATTTGAATTCAACACCCGGGAATCCGCATTTTGTGGCCAGTTTCGGACCGATCGATTTTCTGCCCGGAGACAGCCAGAGTTTTGTCTTGAAACTGGTTATTGGACAGGGTGCTGACCGGCTGACATCGATCACTGATATGAGGAGCCTTGCAAATACACCGGACAGCATTACCACTGGGGTTGAAGAGCCGGCAGGACCTATTCTACCACGGAGTTTTCAGCTGGGACAAAATCATCCGAATCCGTTTAACCCATCGACCGTGATCGAGTACAGCCTGGCATCAAGATCGGATGTTCGGTTGGTTGTAGTCGACCTTCTCGGTCGGGTAGTCAGGACGCTGGTTGCGCAGCCAAGGCAGGCAGCCGGGTCGTACCAAGTCATTTGGGATGGCCGGGCAGGCGACGGCGCCCACTGTTCGAGTGGGGTATATTTCTATCGACTGGAAACGAATCTAGGGTCGGAAACTCGCAAAATGATTCTACTCAAGTAGTAGCTGATTTCTTTCGCGGCCGCTTTCCGGCAGGCTGCCACTGATATAGTTTCAAGTCTATCTTTCCCTGTGGGGTCACTTTAACTCCATCGCGGATCAATCTGGTCCGCTGTTCTTCGAATCCGGCGTTTCTCGGCAGAGAAATGGTCCCCTTGGAATTAATTACCCTGAACCACGGGAGCTTCAGTTTCTGGGAGTGAGTGTGGAGTACCCAGACCACCTGGCGTGCGGCACGGGGGCTGTCAGCCAGGGCTGCTATTTGGCCGTACGTGGCGACTTTCCCTTTGGGAAGCTGTTTCAAGATATGGATAATCCGGGTATGAAGCAGGTCCATGACATCTCCTTACGTGCGCTCCAGAGTCGGCAGTTGATGCCAAGATAACCGCGTTTGCTACCGTTGGGCAAGGCGAAGTAGAGGGAAAGCGATAGGGGTTGCAATCGGCCGCCCTTTAGTGTAGCTTCCAATCATGTACCAGATAAAACGTGGCCAGGGGCACTTCAACCTCTGGATACAATCGTCATGAGGTACATATGCGCATCTTCAAATTCCCGGTCCTGCTAGTTACAGGACTGCTGGCACTTTCAGTGCTGTCGAGCTGCGGCAAGAAAGACGAAGGCCAGAAACCGGCCGACACTCCCAAACAAACTGCATCGGTGACTATCGGTGTTTCGCTTCTTACTCGCACACATCCGTTCTACCAGGATCTTGAAGCCGGGCTGCTTGAAGCGGCCAAGGCCAACGGATATGAGCTGCTGATCACAGCGGGGGAATTTGATGTCGCCAAGCAGAAAGATCAGATTCAGGACTTTATCGTTCGCAAAGTCAACGCGATCATCGTATCACCCTGTGACTCCAAATCCATTGGGACCGCGATCAAGGCGGCGAATGACGCCGGCATTCCGGTATTCACCGCAGACATCGCCTGCCTGGCCGAAGGAGTGAAAGTCGTAAGCCACGTGGCTTCGGACAATATTGCCGGGGGAAAACTGGCTGCCCAGGCGATTGCTCAGGCGATCAGCGGCACCGGCAAGGTGGCGATTATCGATCACCCCGAAGTTGAGTCAGTAATTCAGCGGGTGAAGGGGTTTGAGGATGAAATCGCCACGAACAAGAACATCAGTATTGTAGCAAAGCTCTCCGGCCACGGAGTGAAGGACCAGGCGTTTCGCACGACCGAAGATATTCTACAGGCGCATCCGGATGTCACCGCGATTTTTGGAATCAACGATGATTCAGCGCTCGGCGCACTGGCGGCCATCGAGAAAGCTGGGAAGCTGGGCAAGATCGTGGTGGTCGGATTTGACGCTGTTCCCGAAGCGCGTGAAGCGATCAAGGCAGGAAAAGTGTATGCTGATGTCATCCAGCGCCCGCATGAAATTGGCGCCAAGACGATAGACGCGGTGAAAGCATATTTCGGCGGCGGCACCGTGGAACCCCAAATTCTGATTCCCTGCGCCCTGTTCACGCAGGCTGACGCCACCAAATAATTGAACGACGCTGACCCGGTGAGTAATGGTGGAGAAGAACGGTTGGGAGAATCGCCCTTGTTAGCGCTATCCGGGATACGCAAGTCGTTTCCCGGCGTGCAGGCGATCAGTTCCGGAGCTCTCGAGCTTCGGAAGGGGGAGATTCATGCCTTGGTCGGAGAAAACGGGGCGGTGAAGAGCACTCTCATCAAGATACTGACTGGTGTGCACCGTGCCGACGAAGGAGAAATCCACATCGATGGAGCGCCGGTTGAATTCCTCACGCCGCTCGACGCACAGAGAGCCGGTATAGCTACCATCTATCAGGAATTCACCCTCGTACCGTCGCTCTCGGTTCGTGCGAATCTGTTCCTGGGGAATGAAAAGCTGCATCACGGATTAATAGACGACGCTCAGGAGCGTGGAAGTGCAGCCAATGTATTCAGTCAGCTTGGTGTTGAGATTGATCCTGATGCACTGATATCTGAATTGACGATTGCCCATCAGCAGCTGATAGAAATCGCCCGGGCTTTGACCCGACAGACACGCATACTGGTGATGGATGAACCGACTGCGGCTATCCCTCCTCGAGAAGTTGACCACCTGTTTGCCGTGCTCAGGGAGCTGGCACGTAAAGGGATAGGGATATTGTTTATCAGTCATCGGTTGGATGAAGTGTTTGCAATTTCGGATCGCATAACCGTTATGCGCGACGGAGTGACCATCGAGACTCGGGAGACGGCCGGATATTCCCGTGCGCAGTTGATTGAAGCGATGGTGGGACGGTCGATTACCGATGAATTCCCCAAGAGAAATGTGCAGCCGGAAGCGGTTAGATTCGAAGTAACCCACCTGGCAGGCGAAAAGGTGCATGATGTCTCGTTCCGAGTCAAAGCAGGAGAGGTGCTTGGTATCGCGGGCCTGATGGGAGCCGGTCGCACAGAAACAGCGAGGCTGATATTTGGCGCCGACTCCAAGACCGGCGGTACGATCGCGCTCGATGGAGCGGTCCTGCAGATTGATTCACCTCGGGATGCAATCCGTAACGGCATCTGCTTACTTACGGAGGACCGCAAGGGGCAGGGGCTGGTGCTTCAGGGAACTGCGCGGGACAATTTTGCCCTTTCGAATCTCTCCCGATGGTCTAAGTTGGGATGGATCAATCAACAACAAGAGAATAACCGATTCTCGGACCAAGTCCGCGCCCTTGGGATTCGATTGTCCGGCCCGGAACAGCGGGCTCAAGACCTTTCGGGCGGAAATCAGCAGAAATTGCTGGTCGCTCGATGGCTGGAAACCAATTCGCAGGTGATCATATTCGATGAGCCGACCCGAGGCATCGATGTCGGTGCGAAGCATGAAATGTACCTCTTGATAAATCAATTGGCAGCTCAGGGGAAAGTGATCATCGTGATCTCATCCGAGCTTCCGGAACTGCTGGGTATTTGCAATCGCATTCTGGTGATGAAAGCAGGGAGAGTGACCGGAGAAGTAGTCGATATCAGCTCAGCGCGTCAGGAAGACATTATGGGGCTGGCGGTATGACAAACGCGAATCAGAGTGCGGGTCAGAAGCGACGAGCACAGAGCATGCGGCGATGGCTGACTGACTACGGCATGCTGGGTGTGCTCCTGATTCTCTGCCTGCTGTTTTCAGTTCTAACGGTCGCGGAACAGCATCCGACAGGTGCTGATGCTGCGAAGGCTCTTGCAGATTCGGGTTTGCTGAACGAGTCGTCAAGCAGGGAGCTCTTGATAATAGTACAACCGACAGGTGATGACAGCGCCTTTGTGCAGGAACTGAGATCACTGTTGAAAAACAGAGATGGAGCCCGGGTCATCCTGGCCGGTCCCTCTGATGTTCGGGCAGAACTTCAGAAACTTGCCGATCAGGGAGCAGTGTTCGGAGCAATTGTAACATCATTTACCTATGCGCCGGTAGTCAACTCCATCAAGAGCCAGTTTCCGTCGCTGGCAGATGCACAGACAATTGTCCCACCTTCTCGAAAGTGGCCGACATTCCTGCTGGCGGACAACATCAGAAATGTCGCCAATCAAATTACGGTCATAGCGATTATCGCCATTGGTATGACCATGGTGATTATCACCGCAGGGATTGATCTGTCGGTCGGAAGTCTGGTGGCGCTATCGGCTGTCTGTGTTGCCTGGCTGATCGGGCAGATGGGGGGTGAAGGAGCTTCAACTTCTGGCATGCTGTTGGCGGGCATTGGCGGGATTGTCGCCTGTGGTGTGGTCGGAGCGTTCAGCGGCTTCATGATCACACGGTTTCGAATTCCACCTTTCATTGCGACACTTGCCATGATGCAAGTGGCTGCCGGCACAGCGTATATCATCTCGCAGGGAAAACCGATTTATCAGATTCCGGCCGGATTCATCTGGCTTGGACGCGGCTTGGATCCGTTCTTCAAGATTCCGATTGCGGTCATTCTAATGGTCATTCTCTACATCATTGCGCACGTAGTGATGTCGCGAACGACTCTGGGGCGTTACATCTACGCAGTAGGTGGAAATGAAGAAGCCGCCCGACTGGCCGGAATCCGCGTCAAGCGGGTACTGATGTTCGTCTACACTCTGTGCGGAATGCTTGCCGGATTGGGAGGGGTTCTGATGGCGTCGCAGCTCAAGAGCGGGGCACCAACTTATGGAGTTACTTACGAATTGTATGTGATTGCCGCGGTGGTAGTCGGTGGCACCAGTTTGAGCGGAGGGGAAGGGAGAATTCTCGGGACGCTTATCGGGGCGCTCGTCATCGGAGTGATTCAAAATGGCATGAATTTGACAAACGTGGAGACATATACGCAGAAGGTAGTGCTCGGGTTGGTCATTCTGGGGGCGGTGTTACTCGATCGGCTCAAGCAAAAGAGGCTGAGGCTCAGCAAATCATAGCGATTGATAGAGATTGCGATATAGATAGAAGGATAGGCACAATGAAGAAGGCACTGGCCATTCTACTCATCGGAGTGATGGCGACAAGTTCACTGATGGCGCAGGCAGCTGCTCCGGCGGCTCAACCGAAGCGGACACTGGGGGTGGTTGCTACGGCTCACCTCGACACGCAATGGCGCTGGACCATCAGGAATACCATTAACGAGTACATTCCGGCGACCTTGCACCAGAACTTCCGCTTGTTTGAGAAGTACCCCGACTACGTGTTCAGCTTTGAAGGGGCGTTCCGGTATATGCTCATGAAGGAGTACTATCCGGCAGATTACGAGCGGATGAGGAAGTATATCAATACGGGCCAGTGGCGAGTAACCGGCAGCTGGGTGGATGCAGTCGATGTGAATATGCCGTCGTTTGAATCGCTGGTAAGGCAGACGCTGTACGGGAATGGCTACTACAAGAAAGAATTCAATCGCTCGAGTCGCGATGTGTTTCTTCCGGATTGCTTTGGATTCGGCTATGCGTTGCCGTCGATTGAGACCTATTGCGGACTGAAGAGCTTCTCCACGCAGAAGCTGTCCTGGGGTTCGGCGTACGGTGTGCCGTTTGATATCGGACGCTGGCAGGGAGTTGACGGTTCGTGGGTGTATGCGGCGCTTCGGCCGGGGAGCTACGGCGCGACCATTCGTACAGATTTGAGCCGCGATACCCTCTGGGGACCGCGAATCGAGGAGCAGGGGAAGAAATCCGGATTGTACGCGGCCTATTCCTATTTCGGCACCGGCGATACCGGCGGTTCACCTGATTCCGGGTCTGTGGATTGGCTGAGCAAGTCGATGAAATCAGATGGTCCGGTAACAGTGAAAAGCATCGGAGCGGATGATCTGGTCGATATAGCTTCAACCGTCGCGCCTGAACAACTGCCCGGCTATAACGGCGAACTGGTAATGACCAGACATGGAGTAGGATGTTATACATCACAGGCGGCGATGAAGCGCTGGAATCGCCAGAACGAACAACTTGGTGACGCGGCTGAGCGGGCAGCAGTGATTGCTACACAAATGGGTCTGCTCAATTATCCGAAGGAAGCATTGCGCGATACCTGGGTACGGTTCTTGTGGCATCAGTTTCACGATGATCTGACCGGGACAAGTATCCCGGAGGCGTACGAATTTTCCTGGAATGACGAAATCCTCAGTCAGAATCGGTTCAGTCAGATATTGGAGAACGCTGTCGAGGCGACCACACCGTCGCTGGACACACGCACCAAGGGAATGCCGATTGTCCTCTTCAATCCGGTTGCAATGACGCGACAGGATATGGTGGAAGTGAAGATGCCGGTGAAGGACGGCGTTGCCAAAGGTGTGCGGGTGGTTGGACCGGACGGCAAAGATGTCCCGGCGCAAATTGGCGCCGTGTCACATGACAGCGCAGAGGTACAGTTCCTCGCAACTGTGCCGTCGGTCGGTTACGCGGTTTACGATCTGCGTCCATCGGGGAGCACGGGCAAGAGCAAGGATCTATTGACCATCACCAATCGGGCGATGGAGAATAGCCGGTACAGGGTAGCACTCAATGATAACGGAGACGTCAGTTCGATTTTCGACAAGATCGCAAACAAAGAGCTCCTGACCGCCCCGATTCAATATCAACTTCTGTTCAACAAGCCCAAAGCCTGGCCGGCGTGGGAAATCTGGTATGAAGATATCATGGCCAAGCCACAGGCGTACCTTGGCGGCCCGGCCGAGATCAAGATTGTTGAGAGCGGCCCGGCGCGGGTAGCATGGGAAATCACGCGTAAGACTGACAAGTCAGTTTTCAAGACTACGATCCGGTTGGCGGCCAATAGCGATCGAATCGAGTTTGTGAATGACATCGACTGGTACGAGCGTGAGACGCTTCTGAAAGTGGCGTTCCCGCTCGCCTGTGCCAACGACAGCGTAACGTACGATCTCGGTCTGGGGACGATCAAGCGAGGATTGAATCGCAAAGACCTGTACGAAGTAGTCGGACAGCAATGGGCGGACATGACAGCGGAAGACAACAGCTTTGGTGTATCGGTGTTGAATGACTGCAAGTATGGCTGGGACCATCCGGACAAAGGGACGCTCCGCCTCTCATTGATTCACACTCCGGGCGTGTATGAGAGCTGGATGTGGGTTGGAGATCAGAAGTCGATGGATAACGGCCACCACACCTTTACATTCGCGGTGCAGGGGCATGCCGGAAGCTGGCAGGATGCCGGGACGGTTGCTCAGGCGGCGCGGTTGAACCAGCCGATCTATGCGTTCAATGTTCCGGCTCACAAAGGTGTATTGGGGAAACAATACTCCTTCCTGAATATTACCGGAGCCAACGCTCCATTCGTGAATAGCGTCAAGATGGCTGAGAATTCCAATGATATCTCGGTTCGTGTGCGGGAGACTTCGGGAAGATTGACCAACGGGATTCGGATCAATCTTGCCAAACCGGTGGCATCGGCCGAGCAGATCAATGGAGTGGAGGATGAGGTTGGCGACGTATCGCACAGTGACGGTGCATTGACATTCTCCTTGGCGCCGTATCAGCCAAAGTCATTCGCGGTGTCGCTCAAACCGGAGGCCAAACCGGAGCAGAAGCGAATGGCGTCGCAATTCCTCTCGCTTCCGTTCAACGGGGATGGAATCAGCACTGACGATACCAAGAGTGACGGCAATATCGATGGTCTCGGCAGCAGTCTCGCGGGAGAGCAGCTCCCCGACACGCTGAATTGGTGCGGAGTCCCGTTTGTGTTCGGTCCGAAAGCGGGCGGGGCCAGTAACATGGTGTCATGTTTAGGGCAGTCGGCTTCATTTACTCCGGGGATGTTTAAGCGGTTGTATGTACTTGCGACAGCGGTCGGCGGACCGGCGAAGGGAACCTTCAAGATGGGGGATGCCTCCCGCGCTGTTTGGGTTCAGGATTATGCCGAGCCAATCGCACAGTGGAATAACCGGATGACCAACGGGATCATTCTGGAAGATCCAGATCAGATCTCACCGGCCTATATCAATCGTCAGCCGGTAGCCTGGTATGCGAGTCATCGGCACAACGCAGCAGGTGAGAACGAAGCGTACAAGTTCACCTACCTGTATCTGTTGGAATTTGATATTCCTCCGACAGCCAACTCAGTGACTCTTCCAGCCAATGAACGAATCAAGCTGTTTGCGGCGACTGCGGTCAATTCAGTGTATGACGATGTCACTCCAGCGCATCCGCTATATGATGTCGCCAATGGCACAGTAGCGCGGATCGAAGCGGAGCGAACAGCGTTTCTCGAACCGCTCGAAGTGAGGCTCTCTTCCCCGAATCCGGGAGCAGTAATTCGATACACGACCGACGGGACGGCACCAAATGCCAACTCGGCCATTTATTCCAAGCCGATCGAATTGACCGCGACCAGTACGGTCAAGGCGCGGGCGTTTCTTGAAGGTGCATATGACACACATGTGGCATCGATGAGCTTCCAGAAGCTGTCACCTCACGCTTCAATCGTCGTCAAGAAGACAGCGCCGGGATTGGAAGCGAACTATTACGAAGGTACGTGGGACAAGCTCCCCAATTTCGATACCGTCAAAGTGATCAAGCCGTTCATGGCGGACAAGATTGTCCTGCCGCCTTTCTCACGACAGGAAGATTTCGGGCTGACCTTTGCCGGACTGATTTCGATTCCGTCGGAAGGACTGTATGAATTTGCGCTCAGTTCCGATGATGGCAGCCGGCTCTGGATCGGTGATTCAGTGGTGGTCGACAACGACGGTCTGCATGGAAGCGGCGATGTGGTCGGCTACATTGCGCTGAAACCGGGTCTGCACAGGATTCGGGTAATCATGTTCCAGGCCAAGGGGGATAGGGATCTCGGACTATCAGTCAAGGGACCGGGAATCGCCAAACAGCCGGTAGGAAGCTGGATGGTCTCTCACGAGGTTACCGGAAAAATAGCAAAAGGAAAGGCCAAGACCAAAGTGACCGTGCCAGTGAAGGGGAAAGGGAAGAAGTAGCCACTATTAGGGTGGGCTAATATTCTTAGGCAATTCGAGCCTATTTAATAGTCAGTATCGTTTTCACAGGCGGTTTCGTTTGAAGCCGCCTGTTTCTTTTGTCTGTAATCCCGGGAATCGATTCAGCCGACATGGTGGAAAATTGTGCGTCACCCATGGGTAATGAACCATCTGGTACACGATTGATCTTCTTGCCGGCTCCTAACCCATTGTCCTTTCACTAGATAATATCGAACCCGAGTGGGCACGGGATTTGTGGTATCTACTTTCATGGACCATACTCGAACTACTCAGATGGCTGGACTCGATTGCCGAAAATTAGAGTACAACCGGCAAATCCTCGAAATCAATCAATCCAAAAATATCACAAGGAGTATTACTATGAAGCTCTTACGCTATTCTCTCGCTGCCACGGCCGCGCTGATGTTATCAGCGGGGAGTCAGGCGCAGACCGTTCAGAACGTCAAGGAACGAGTCGATGACCATCGCCAGTTGAATCAGGATGTTGTCAATATCCAGAATGATCGGGCAGACCTCGACCGGTTGTCCGATCTGGTAATGCAGTGGAATTCCCTTCGTACCACCAATGCCAATCCTCAGCGCATCGCGGATCTTCAGAAGCAGATCGCCGAGGAACTTCGTCATAATATGAAGCAGACCGCCAAAGGGGTTGCCCAGGCAAACAGGGAAGTTGCGCAGTCCAAGCAGGAAGTTCGCAGCGATCGTCGGGAAGTCAGAAAAGATCGCCGCGCTGTGGCGGGTGACAACGCGGCCGGCGCTCCGGTAGCTGCAGCGGCAGATCGCCATGCGCTCAGAGATGACCGCAGAGACAAGCGGGATGACCGCCGCGATGTCCGCGATGACAAGCAAGATGCCGCCCGCGCCGACGAGATACTGAAATCGAAACGAGAGCTGGTTGCGCAGTTAGTTGACCTGCAGAAGCAGATCGATGCCGGCAGCACCAATCCAGATGGGCTACAGGATCGTCAGATGACTCTCTTGCAGAAATATCTCACGCTGTCCCGACAGGAAGTGAAAATGGGATATCGAGAATTTGCTGAGGATCGCGACGAACTTCGCGAAGACCGTCGGGAGACCCGCGAGGATGTCCGGCAGGGCAGTCGCTAGTCGTAGGACGAATTAGTATAGAATTAAGGCGCCGGGGAGCAGGGATGCTCTGCGGCGTTTTGTTTTGCGCCCGGCCTTATCGCCAGACCGATCACGCCGGTAAAAATCTCCCTATGAACAATCACAACTAAACAGAGTTACTTAGACCACGTTCTCGGCGCTTGGCGGCCGCATTTCAGGTGCAGCAGGGCTGTTTCGTTAAGCGGATTATTTTCCTCTCGCAAAAATCCGCTTGTGAAAATCGGAACTTTCTCGCAGATTGACGCAATGTAATTGAGCGGTTTCCCGCCGTGGAAGGATGGATGAACAGGACATGAAACGAATATTAATAACCGGGGCCCTGGGGCAAATCGGCTCCGAGTTGACGTTCGAACTGCGCAAGCGATACGGGGAAGAAAATGTCGTAGCAACCGATATCAGGATGCCTACCGACACACAACTGAGAGATTCCGGACCATTTGAGTTTTTGGATTGTGTCGACCCGAATCATATCACTCGGGTTATGCAGATATATAAGATCGATACCATTTATCATCTTGCGGCACTGTTGTCGGCTGTTTCAGAATCCAAACCAACATTAGCCTGGTCGGTCAATGTGACCGGCATGTACAACATGCTCGAGGCGGCCCGTCAATACAAATGTCAGCTGTTTGTGCCGAGTTCGATCGGCGCGTTTGGCCGCTCGACGCCAAAAGTAAATACCCCGCAGGATACGCTGCAGCGACCGGACACCATGTACGGCGTAACCAAAGTTGCCGGCGAATTGATCTGCGACTACTATCACAAGCGATTTGGGCTCGATACGCGCGGCGTCAGATTCCCGGGGCTCATCTCCTACCAGACCGAACCGGGTGGCGGTACTACCGACTATGCGGTCGAGATCTATTACGAAGCGATCAAGCACAAGAAATACCGCTGTTACCTCAAAGAGGACACCCGTATGGACATGATGTACATGCCGGATGCGCTCTATGCGATGATCGCGTTGATGGAAGCGGATGGTTCCAAGCTGATTCATCGGAATGCCTTCAACGTTACCGGCATGAATTTCACGCCGAAGGAAGTGGCGAACGCCATCAAGGCTCGCATTCCGGAGTTCAGTATTGATTTTGAGATCGATCCGGTTCGTCAGGGTATTGCGGATTCATGGCCGGACAGTCTTGACGATTCGGCTGCACGCGCCGAGTGGGGCTGGAAGCCGGAGTATGACTTGAATCGGATGACTGACGACATGCTGGCAAAGCTCCGTCAGAAACTTCACGCCTGATTCGGAGAATCCCGGTGATTATCGGAGTCGGAATAGACCAACTCGACATAGCGCGAGTTGAGCGGGAACTGGCCGGCACGACCGGGTTTCGGGAACAGGTGTTTACGGAAGTGGAAGTAGCATATTGTGAAGCAAAGGCGCATCCGGCCATGCACTATGCAGCCAGGTTTGCGGCCAAAGAGGCGTTTATGAAGGGGCTCGGTACCGGATGGCGGGATGGTATCGGATTTGGCGAGATAGAAATTAGAAATGATAGCATGGGGCGACCGGCACTGCAGTTGCGCGGTCGCGCTCAAGAGATGGCACAAGACCGCGGGGTCACAGCTATTCATGTATCACTAACACATACGAGGACATTTGCAGCGGCAGTAGTTCTTTTGGAGGGTTAGTA
>JBATNE010000290.1:0-27654 GCA_049290195.1 Candidatus Zixiibacteriota bacterium | reverse complement strand
GGCGAAGAGAAACCCGACCTACTTTCTTGGCGTCAAGACCGTCCCGCTGAACGCGGGATTCTTCGCTTCGCTCTGCTCAGCTTGAACAGGGGTCTTGACCTACGAACTCAACTGCAACCTGAGGTCGAGCCGCAGGTGTCGCACTTGAGGCAAGTGCCGTTACGGACCATCGTGAACGATCCGCATTCACGACACATGTCCCCTTCGTACCCTCTCAGCCGCGCGGCTCGGATTTTGTGGTGGAGCTGATGTTGACCCTCTTCAACTCCTCCGGCTGCGAGAACCGGGGCGACAAGTGTAAGCACCGTCTCTTTAGGTTTAGACGGGCTAACTGCAATCGACGACTGTACCGTGTGACCATGTCCATTACCTCCGTTACTCTGTCCTTGAGTGCCGTGACCATTGCCGCCGCCGTTACCGGTGCTGGACAAATGGCTGGTATGTATATCATCTGCTTTCCGACTTGCGGCTGCCGCCTGCGTGTTCACATAGCTCGGCAGTTCCTCTTCATCTTCGTACTCGATCGATTCATCGGCCGGGGTGCCGATCGTGTCGTTGCGCAGATCGTCATCGGTGACATGCGCCAGATCGGTGCGACCCAGGTAGGTGATCGCGAGTTCGCGGAAGATGTAATCGATGATCGATGTGGCCCGCTTGATCGACTTGTTGCCGTCGACCATGCCGTTCGGCTCGAACCGCGCGAACAGGAATGCCTCGGCATACTCCTCGAGCGGCACACCGTGCTGAAGCCCGAGAGAGATGGCGATCGCGAAACAGTTCATCAGTGAGCGGAACGCGGCCCCTTCGCGATGCATGTCGAGGAAGATCTCCCCGAGCGTGCCATCGGAATACTCGCCGGTGCGAAGATAGATCTTGTGGCCGCCGACGACCGCCTTCTGGGTGTAGCCGCCGCGACGGGCCGGCAGCTTGCGCCGCTTGGCGATATAGCGATAGATCACGCGCTCGGCCATCTTCTCGGCGGTCTGTGCGACCGTCATGGTATGACCGCGATCGTCATCGCCATCGTCGATAAGGACAGTGCTCAACGGCTGGCTGAGCTTGGAACCATCGCGATACAGTGCGACCGCTTTGTTCATGGTCTCCCATGACATGCGATACGCCTTCTTGACATCGTCGATCGTCGCTTCAGCCGGCATGTTGATGGTCTTGGAAATGGCGCCGGAAATAAACGGCTGAGCTGACCCCATCATCCTGATGTGGGCTTCGTACGGAATGTACCGCTTGCCGTTCTTGCCGGTCTTGTTGGCGCAGTCAAAGATCGGGAGATGCTTCTCCTGAAGCTGCGGGGCACCTTCGAGCGTCATGGTGCCACAGCAGTACTCGGTAGCGGCATCGATCTGATCTTTGGTGAAGCCGAGTTCGCGAAGGAGGTTGAAGTCCCAGCGATCGGTGGTCTCCGGATGGAACCCGAGGACATCGTGCAGGAACTCTTCGCCCAGCACATGCTTGTTGAAGGCGAAGGTGATGTCGAAGACGGACTCGAGGGAGTCTTCGAGACGCTTCAGTTCCTCTCCGGTGAACCCTTTGGCCTGAAGCGATTCATGATTGATGAACGGCGCCTGCTTGAGCGTCTTGTGACCGGTGGCGTAGGTGATGATCCCTTTGATCTGATCCTCGGTGTACCCAAGCTGCTGCAATGCCTGCGGGACCGAGTTGTTGATAATCTTGAAATAGCCGCCGCCGGCGAGCTTCTTGAATTTGACGAGAGCGAAATCAGGTTCGATACCGGTGGTGTCGCAATCCATCAGAAGACCGATCGTGCCGGTCGGCGCGATCACGGTCACCTGGGCGTTGCGATAGCCGTGGACTTCACCCAACTCCACCGCCTGATCCCAGACCTTGCGGGCTGCTTTGACCAGATCTTCGGGGAGATAGTTCGGGTTGATGCCGGTCGGCTTGATCGTGAGACCTTCGTATTCAGACTTGTCCGAGTTGAATGCGGCGCGGCGATGGTTGCGCATCACGCGAAGCATATGGTCGCGGTTGCGATAGAACGCCGGGAACGCTCCCTGTTCCTTGGCCATTTCGGCCGAGGTCATGTAGGAGGCACCGGTCAATAAGGCGCTGATGGCCCCGCACCAGGCATATCCATGGGCCGAATCGTAAGGAATTCCCATCCTCATCAGCACCGTTCCGAGATTCGCATAGCCAAGGCCGAGCGTGCGGAACTCATAGCTCTTCTGGGCGATCACCTTCGACGGGTAGGCCGCCATCAGAACCGAGATCTCGAGCACGACCGTCCAGAGGCGGATGGCATGCAAGTAACCTTCGATATCGAAGTTCCCCTTCTCGTCAACGAACTTGGCGAGATTGATCGACGCCAGGTTGCAGGCGGTGTCGTCGAGGAACATGTACTCCGAGCAGGGATTGGAAGCGTTGATCCGGCCATCTTCGGGGCAGGTGTGCCACTCGTTGATGGTGGTGTCATACTGGACACCGGGATCGGCGCAGGCCCATGCCGAGTAACAGACCTTCTCCCACAGCTCGGCGGCGGGCAGAGTGCGGGCGACTTTGCCGTCGGTGCGACGGATCAGCTGCCAGTCCTTGCCGTTCTTGAGGCTGTCGAAGAAGCTGTTCGGAATACGGACCGAATTGTTGGAGTTCTGGCCGGAGACAGTGAGGTATGCTTCGCTGTCCCAATCGGTGTCCAGATCGATGAAGTGAATATCCGATACTCCCTGAGGAACCAGGTCGAGTACTTTCTTGATATAGCCGAGCGGGACGGAGAGCCGCTTGGCGGTCCGGATAGCATCCTTCAACTTGGGATTCTTCTCCGGATCGACTTCGTACACGGAGTCGCCATTGTGACCGGCGATGCGGGCGGCGTCGAAAATCTCGTGCAACTGCCGCTTGATAATTTTGGAGCCGGCGACCAGCGCGGCCACTTTCTGTTCTTCGACCACTTTCCAGTCGATGAAGTCGACGATATCAGGATGGTCCAGATCGAGACAGACCATTTTGGCAGCGCGCCGTGTCGTGCCGCCGGATTTGATAGCGCCCGCGGCGCGATCACCGATCCGAAGGAACGACATCAAGCCGGAGGAGTTGCCGCCACCGGAAAGCGTTTCGCCGGAACCGCGAAGGTTCGAGAAGTTGGTTCCGGTGCCGGAACCATACTTGAACAGACGGGCTTCACGAACCCAGAGATCCATGATGCCGCCGTCGTTGACCAGGTCATCGCCGACCGACTGAATGAAGCAGGCGTGCGGCTGCGGATGCTCGTAGGCATTCTTCGCTTCCGTCAACGTGTGCGTCATCGGGTCGACAAAGTAATGACCCTGCGGCTTGCCGCTGATACCGTAGGCGTAGTTCAGTCCGGTGTTGAACCACTGCGGAGAATTGGGGGCCGCGATCTGCGCGGCGAGCATGAAGCAGAGTTCATCATAGAATGCCTTGGCATCAAGAGCACTCTGGAAGTAGCCATGTTTTTCTCCCCAATGACGCCAGCATCCGGCGAGACGATGAAACACCTGGCGAGCATCGGTCTCACCGCCGGTCTTCGGTTCGCCGTTGGCATCGAGAACCGGTTTGCCATTCTCGTCCGTTAGTGGGACGCCGGCTTTCCGGAAATACTTCTGAGCAAGGATATCGACTGCGACCTGAGACCAGGTCTCGGGCACTTCGATATTCTCAAGACGGAAGACGACGGAACCATCCGGGTTCCGGATCTCCGAGGTACGTTTGGCGAAGGTAATTCGGCTGTACGGGGACTCGTCTTCGCGCGTAAAGTACCGTTTAATTTCCACTCCTACACCTCCTCTGATGGTCACTGGTCTGCGGAAGGCAAAAAATCCCTATTGCCTCGCACAAACCTTGGCTGACCTTCAGCCACGAATCATTCGTAATTGCTAATTTCGGGGTGCCCCGCTCAGGTCAGCCCGCACAGATGCTGGTCGGGCTGGCGTGAGGAAGCGACCCCAATATATTGGGGTTCAAAAAACGCAGACCACAAAAAATAGTGGTTTTGGTCCGAAAATTCGTAACCGATTGTTGTCTAAAGTTCTATCTTCTGAAGCGCAGAGTCATGATTCCACGACAAATCGGTCCAGTCTGCGTGCAGGAAAATTCAGATTGTGTAAGTAAATGACTAGTAGCGTGTTACCTGTACCGTGGGAATTGAGATTCGTCCCAAACAATCCACTTTCGCGACAGGAAAACGTAACACTGTGAATCACAGCATTTTATGATGATATGCACACCGATGTGTCAAAACTGTGCCCAAATGTTGATAACTAGTGGTGGGATATTGGGCTAATTTGGGTCCGATTTGGCCGACTCCAGTGGACTTGTCTACTTGTCCGATGGGGATTTGATGGCTGGCCAAACGAATAATAGTCGGTCGATTGGGCGAGTCCATAATAGTAGCACCTCAATTTCATCAAATTGATTTTGTGGTACACGGAACGATTTAAAACTGAAACTGTTGCATCGGGCGTGACGAACTTCATGGACGAACAGGCGCAGTCTACATATATTGGCGCACCGGGATACCACCGCACAATGATCCAAACAGTAAAGCAATATCTACTTCTTACCAAGCCGACCATCATGTTGCTGGTGCTCTTTACCGGAGCAACGGCACTCATTATGGAGGGAAGTTTCCTCTCCCAGCCGGTCAATTTCCTGCTGGTGATGGTTGGGCTCTATCTTACGGGCGGATCGGCCAACGCTCTGAATCAATATTTCGAGCGGGAGATCGACGCCAAGATGGAGAGAACGGCGCGGCGTCGTCCGCTGCCCATGCACAATCTGACTTCGGCGCAGGCACTGAGCTTCGCGATTACGATTGGTGTACTCGGAGTAGCTCTGTTTGCGTGGCGGTTTAACTGGCTGACGGCGGGGCTGGCTCTGGCAACGCTCCTTTTCTACAGTCTCTTCTACACGCTCTTTCTCAAACCGTACACCTGGCACAACATTGTCATTGGGGGCGCAGCCGGCGCAATGGCTCCGGTTGGGGCCTGGACGGCCGCGACCGGCACGATGGGAATAGAGCCATGGCTTCTCTTCTTGATAATCTTTCTCTGGACTCCGCCTCATTTCTGGGCGCTGGCGCTCTACTGCAAGGATGACTATGTCAAGGCGCGGCTGCCGATGTTGCCGGTGGTTAAGGGGGACAGTGAGACGATGCGTCAGATTCTCATCTATTGTTTCGTTTTGGTGGCGGTAAGTCTCACCGTGTATGTGGCTGGAGCCAGGTGGTTCTACATTATAACGGCGCTTTTGCTTGGGCTGTGGCTGGTCAGGAAAGCGCTTGAAGCCGCACGACTCCGATCGGAAAAATCTTTCCGCGGACTATTTGGCTACTCGATCATCTACCTGTTCGCGCTCTTCACGGCAATGATCATCGATACGGTTGTGCAGCGAAGCTTCTAGCCGCTTCGCCCGGGGGACCCCTTGAATATTCTCATCGTAGAACCGTAATGTCTATTTTGTACAAAAAAACTATTGTTCAGAGGTTGACAAGCATGGGGTCGCGCCCTTAATTCCGGGCTGTTAAGGAAAGGTAGCAGGTGCGCGAGTGATTGTTTCTTCCGGGCTGAACCACTCAAGTAATTCAGCGTTGGCAGAACGCGTTTGTGAAATTAGTAACAAAGTCGAATCCTAATGGCTCAGATATTTCCTGCGTGGACCAACAAGATTCCGACACTGGCAGCTATTGCGACAGTGTTTTTGGGTACATCGGTCATCGGCGCATTCTGGTACTACGGTTCTCCCGAATACAGTGACGTTGGATATCGACCGGTGCAACCGGTTCCGTACAGTCACAAACTTCACGCCGGTGATCTGGGAATGGACTGCCGTTATTGTCACACAGCCGTTGAGCATTCTGCGAAGGCGAATGTCCCGCCCACCCAGACGTGCATGAACTGCCACAAGCTTGTTCTTCCCGACAGCCCCAAACTTCTCCCGGTGCGCGAAAGCTATGCGACCAAGGTCCCGATTGAGTGGAACAAGGTTCACAAGCTGCCTGATTTTGTCTATTTCAATCACTCGATACATTTGAATGCCGGTGTTGGCTGTGCTTCCTGTCACGGCAATGTTGCCGAGATGGATGTGGTTCAGCAGTCCAAGCCGCTTTCCATGGGATGGTGTCTTGATTGTCACCGCAACCCGGATCAGTCGCTGCGCCCTTCGAGTGAAATAACGAATATGAAGTGGACGCCGCCTGCCGATCAGGCCGCGTTCGCCGCTCGCGTGAAAGCAGAAAAGCAATTGAACCCTCCCGTCGACTGTTCGGGGTGCCACCGATGACAGACAAGACTCCGCGCAACGGAAAAGAGTACTGGCGCAGCCTTGAACAGCTGGAGCAGTCGCCTGATTTCAAGGAATTCCTCCATCGGGAATTTCCACAGGGGGCTTCAGAGTTTGATAACAGCTGGTCTCGCCGCAGCTTCCTGACCCTCATGGGGGCATCGGTCGCGCTGGCCGGTCTGGCCGGGTGCCGTCGACCGGTCGAAAAGGTCGTTCCGTATGTGACCCAGCCGGAAGAAGCCACTCCAGGAATTCCCGAGTTATATGCGACCACCATGCCGTTTGGGGTGTCGTCGTATGGTCTCTTAGTCAAGAGCAACGAAGGACGTCCCACCAAGATTGAAGGGAATGAACTGCATCCGTCGACCCTTGGTTCGACCGATATTTTGATGCAGGCGGCGATTCTCGGGATGTATGATCCGGACCGCTCGCGACTTGTGCTGCGCAAGGGTGCGGAAGCGAAGTGGGATGAATTTGTGACCTTCTGGCGCGAGCGCCACAAGGTATTCACCGCCAACCAGGGACAAGGGCTGGCGATTTTGTCGGAAGCATTCAATTCTCCGACACTGGCTCGACTGGCCGCAGCGATCAAGCTGCAATTTCCGAAAGCAATCTGGGCGACTTACGAGTCGGTCTCAGATGAGAACATATTCGATGGAATAGAGGCGGCGACAGGGAAGAGCCTGGTACCGGTCTACAATGTCAAGAATGCGTCGGTCATTCTATCGCTGGACTCTGATTTCCTGAAGACTGAATCTGAATGTGTCACCGCGATTCGCGGTTTTGCCGATGGTCGCCGGGTATCCGGACGGACCGAGGAAATGAACCGGTTGTATGCTGTCGAAAGCGGCTACACGGCAACCGGAGCCAAAGCCGACAATCGTCTGCAAATGCAGACTCGCCGGATCGGTGGGTTTGCCGTAGCGTTGGCCAGGGCGCTGTCAGTTCCTGCTGCGGCAGCAATGACGGCACCGTCGCTCAGTGCGGCAGAACAAAAATGGGTTGATGTTGTAACGCGGGATCTGCTCAAGAATCGCGGCAAGAGCCTCGTTCTGGCCGGACGGCGCCAGCCTTCGTCCGTTCACGCACTAGTTGTGGCGATCAACGCTGTTCTCGGAAATGCCGGAACCACAGTCTCCTATGTTGAAGCTAAAGATGCGGCGCTTCCGAGTCGTCGTGAACTCAAGGCGCTGGCAAACAGTCTGGATACCGGCCAGGTAGATACACTCTTGATTGTGGGTGGCAATCCGGTATATGACGCTCCCACTGATTTGGATTTTGCCCGGGTGCTTGGCAAGGCCAAGAGTTCGATTCACCTGAGTCTATTTGAAGATGAAACCTCGCAGAAATGCGAGTGGCATCTGCCCGAAGCGCACTTCCTTGAGTCATGGGGTGATGCGCGATCGGTGGATGGTACCGTCAGTCTCGTTCAGCCGCTGATCGAGCCGCTATACGGCGGACACTCCCGTTTTGAATTATTGTCGCTGGTGACCGATGGTCGTGACCAGCGCGGATATGATATCGTGCGCGAAACCTGGAAGAGCCATTTTAGCGCGCTGGAATTTGAATCTTCCTGGCGCCGCATGCTGCATGATGGCGTGCTCAAGGGAAGTGCTATTGCACCGACCGAGGTTTCGGTCGACGCCGCCGGCATTGGCCGCATTGCCGCTGATGAGCCGCCATTCAGCAATGACAGTAGCGGATATGAACTGGTCTTTGCGCCGTCGCAGGTATTTGACGGCCGATTTGCCAACAATGCCTGGTTGCAGGAGCTTCCAGATCCGATCACCAAATTGGCGTGGGACAATGTAGTGATGATGAGCATCACTAATGCCCGTGAATTGGGGCTTTCCAACGGTGACGTCGTGCGGCTTGCCTGTAAAGGGCGCGAAGTTGAAGCGCCGGTCTGGTTACAGCCGGGACAAACAAACGGATCACTCACGGTATATCTTGGATATGGTCGTACGGCAGCGGGGCGCGTTGGTGACAAGGTTGGTTTTAACGCCTATCAACTGCGCGGTACGGACTGCATAGATTTCGCTTCCGGCGCAACGGCGACTCGCCTTGGTCGAAACCAGCTTCTGGCCAATGTCCAGGATCATGGTTCCATGGAAGGGCGCGCGATCGTGCGGGAGGCCACCCTTGAAGAATATCACAAGGGGGAAGATTTCAAGCCGGAGATGGAGAAACATCCTCCGCTTGCTTCCATGTGGGACGAGCACAAGTACGATACCGGCTACCAGTGGGGCATGAGCATCGATCTCAATGCCTGTACGGCCTGCAACGCCTGCACCATCGCCTGTCAGAGTGAGAATAATATTCCGGTGGTCGGCAAGGACCAGGTGTCCCGCGGCCGCGAAATGCACTGGATTCGTCTGGATCGGTACTACTCAGGGGATGAAGATAAGAATCCGGAAGTTGTGTATCAGCCGATGGCCTGTCAGCACTGCGAGAACGCTCCGTGCGAAAGCGTCTGTCCGGTCGCTGCGACGACACATGACAGAGAAGGGCTCAATGTCATGGTATACAACCGGTGCATCGGGACCAGATACTGCTCCAATAACTGTCCTTACAAGGTCCGTCGGTTCAACTTCTATAATCTCACCAAGGACCTTCCGGAAACGGTCCGGATGCAGCAGAACCCGGACGTGTCGGTTCGTTCGCGCGGCGTAATGGAAAAGTGCACCTACTGCGTGCAGCGGATCAACGGCGCCAAGATCAAATCGAAGCTGGAAGGGCGCTCGGTAGAAGACGGCGAAGTCGTCACTGCCTGTCAACAGGCCTGTCCGGCCAAGGCGATCGTGTTCGGCAATATTCTGGATCCGAAGTCCGAAGTGAGCAAAGCCAAGAAGATCGACCGCACCTATAGTGTGCTAGAAGAGTTTAACACCAGACCGAGGACGACATTCCTGGCGCTGGTGCGCAACCCGAACCCGGAACTTGAAGGGGTCATCGCGAGCTGACCCGGTCAGGCGTGATAGATTGAGATACGATGAGCGCTGATTCGAAATCACCTGAGATGATGGTTCGGGAAGCCCCGCTCTTGGCGGGGAATCAGAGCTTTGTCTCGATCACCGACACGGTGTCGGCGGTCGCAGAACGGCGTACCACCGGGCTCTGGCTCGGGGTTTTCGGTATTGCCGGTTCGCTGACGCTTATTTTGCTGGGCGCAATTGGCTGGCTGGTCTGGGAAGGTATTGGCATCTGGGGTGTGAACATTCCAGTGGGCTGGGGCTTTGCCATTGTCAATTTCGTGTTCTGGGTTGGGATTGGTCACGCCGGGACGCTTATTTCCGCAATTTTATTTCTCTTCCGTCAGAGGTGGAGAACTTCGATTAACCGGTTCGCGGAAGCGATGACGCTTTTCGCTGTTATCTGCGCGTTAATATTCCCCGGAATTCACGTCGGCCGAATCTGGGTCGCATACTGGATGTTCCCGATTCCGAACCAGATGTCCATGTGGCCGAACTTCCGCAGTCCGCTTCTCTGGGACGTTTTTGCGGTGAGCACTTATTTCACCTGCTCGCTGTTGTTCTGGTATCTCGGAATCATCCCTGATCTGGGAACGCTGCGCGATCGTGCAAAGACCCGGGTGCGCAAGATCGTGCTCGGTATTTTCGCTTTCGGCTGGCGCGGCGGAAACCGTCAGTGGAAGAACTACGAAAAGGCGTATCTGGTCCTGGCCGGTGTTTCGACACCGCTGGTACTTTCCGTGCACTCGGTAGTGAGTACGGACTTTGCCGTCAGTATCATTCCGGGCTGGCATACAACGATCTTCCCGCCCTATTTCGTCGCGGGCGCTATTTTCTCCGGGTTCGCGATGGTGCTCACGCTGGGTATCATCATGCGCAAGATGTTCCATCTGGAAGATCTGATCACGGTCAGCCATCTGGAAAAGATGAACATGATTATGCTGGTCACGGGCATGATGGTGGGATACGCGTATTCGTGCGAATTCTTCATCGCCTGGTACTCCGGGAACATGTACGAAGCGTTTGCTTTCGTCAACCGCGCGTTTGGTCCGTACTGGTGGGCATACTGGACGATGATCTTCTGCAATGTGGTTGTACCCCAGATATTCTGGTTCAAGAAATATCGTCGTCATATCGAAGTTATGTTTGTTGCATCCCTGCTGATCAACGTGGGGATGTGGTTTGAGCGTTTCGTGATCGTGATCACGCTCTCTCGCGATTTCCTGCCGAGCAGCTGGGCAATGTACACGCCGACCAAGTGGGATATCATGACGTTCATCGGGTCGTTCGGGCTGTTCTTCAGTCTGTTCCTGGTGTTCTCGCGCTTCCTGCCGGTGATCGCCATGTCTGAAATCAAGACGGTATTGCCGGAGGCCGAAGTGCATCACCATGGCCACGGCGGTTCGCATGAAACTTCCACCAAGGCGGGAGGTCACTCATGAGCGAGACGAACGTCATGAAGCCGAAAACGGAAAAGACCTACGGTGTCCTTGGCCAGTTTGACGGGCCGAATGAGTTGTTGGCGGCGGGAGCCAAGACGCGCGATGCCGGATACAAGAATTTTGACTGCCACTCGCCGTTCCCGATTCACGGAATGGATCAGGCGATGGGATTGAAACCGTCAAAGATCGGCTACATAGCCGGTATTTGCGGCATTATAGGCGGCACCGGCGGATTCTACCTGCAATATTGGACCAGTGCGGTGTCATATCCGATGGTCATAGCTGGCAAGCCGTACAATGCTTATCCGGCGTTTGTGCCGGTGACGTTTGGACTGACCATCCTGCTGGCTGCCTTTGGCGCGTTCTTTGGAAGTATGATCGCCAACAAGTTACCGCAGTGGTTCCACGGAGTTTTCTATTCCGAGCGGTTTGCACGTGTAACGACCGACGGGTTCTTTGTCAGTATTGATTCCGACGATCCCAAATTTGACGCCGACAAGAGTCTGGCGTTCCTCAAGTCGATCGGGGCCACCTATGTGGAGGTCTTAAAGGGCGAATGAAGCGACTCGTACTCATAGGGTGTATGGCACTGGTGGCGCTGGCCGGTTGTGTGCGCAACCAACCGTCGGAGAAATCGCCGCTGGCGATGGATCGCGGGATGTCGTCGCAGCCCAAATACAAGCCACAAGCGCACAGCAATTTCTTCCCGGACGGCGCTACTATGCGGGTACCGGTTGCCGGAACTATTCCGAGAGGTTTCCTGCGTGAAGACCAGGTGTATTTCACGGGAGTTATCTCCGACACGACGCCGGTGGACAAGAGTCCGGTATTGGCAACAATTGAAGTTCTGAAGCGCGGGCAGGAGCGATTCAATATTTACTGTTCTCCCTGTCATGGACGGGCCGGCGACGGCAAGGGTATTGTAGTGTCGCGCGGACTGATTCCGCCGCCATCCTTCCACGAAGACCGCGTTCGCCAGTTTAAGGATGGTCACATTTTCCAGGTTATAACCAACGGCATTCGCAATATGCCGGCGTATCGATATCAGATTCCGCCCGATGATCGGTGGGCAATTGTAGCCTATTTCCGGGCGCTGCAGCGGAGCCAGAACGCCACATTACAGGATGTTCCCGCTGATGTCCGAGGCACACTAAAGTAACGGTAAAGACGACATGACCTTCGACGCTAAAACATATCTACTCACCGACAAGGGGACATTCGGGCGAAACGCCCTTATCGTTGCCGTGGTGGGGCTGGCGCTTTCGGCGGTGGGATACGTCGTCGATTCCGAGCAGTTCTTTTTCGCCTATCTGACGGCGTTTACGTTCTGGATGACGCTGTCACTCGGATCGCTCTTCTTTGTCATGCTGCATCATCTTGTTGGTGCTACGTGGAGCGTAGTGATCAGACGTCTCGCCGAGAGCCTGATGGCGACGATTCCGTATATGGCGATTCTCTTTATTCCGGTGCTGCTGGGTGTACACCATTTGTACCACTGGAGCCATCCCGAAGTGGTCGCGGCCGATCCGCTGCTGATGAAAAAGTCGGCGTTTCTCAACATTCCGTTCTTCGTGATCAGGGCAATCATTTACTTCTTTGTGTGGTCCGCCCTCGCTCATCTGCTCTACAAGAATTCCATCAAGCAGGATACTGCTCCGAGCACGGAATTGACGCAGAAGCTCAAGACTATCAGTGCGCCGGGGATGATTTTATTTGCGCTGACTTCGACCCTGGCTGGTTTTGACTGGCTGATGTCACTGGAACCGCACTGGTATTCAACGATATTCGGCGTCTACTTCTTCGCGGGCGGTCTGGTGGGCGCAATCTCTTTGATGACCGTAATGGCCGCATTTGTTCAGTCTCGCGGGGTGCTCAGAGGGACGATCACGGTGGAGCATTATCACGATCTGGGCAAGCTGATGTTCGCCTTTATCATCTTTTGGACCTATATAGGCTTCTCGCAGTACTTCCTGATCTGGTACGGCAATATTCCGGAAGAGACGATTTGGTACTTACAGAGATGGGAAGGGGGCTGGAAGACGATCAGCATGATCATCTTGTTCGGTCACTTTGCCATTCCGTTTACGCTTCTGAATTTCCGGAGTGCCAAACGGACATTGACCCCGCTGGTGATCATGGGAGTGTGGATCATCGTCATGCACTGGTTCGATCATTATTGGATGGTGCTTCCGACTCATCTGCCCAAAGGGGCTTCGATCAGCTGGATTGAAATCGTCGCCACGTTCGGCATTGGCGGTGTCTTTTTCTGGGCGTTCTGGACCCGGTTCTCCAGCACCGCAATGGTGCCGGTTGGGGACCCGAAACTGCGCGCTTCGATTAACCACGTAAATACTTTCTAAGTGATGGATATGAGCAGTACTACCGATCACAGCAAACCGGGTTACGACAAGTCCGAGATCGACACAAAGAAACTCGCCATGTGGGCAGTTATCTGTGTAGTCATTCTTGTGGCCTCGATTGTGTTCGTCGTACAATACTTCTCCATCGTCAAAGAAGACATAGTCTATACCAAGGTTTTGAAGCCGGAGTCGATATCGTTGCGGGACCTTCGCGCCCGCGAGGATGAGATTCTCAATTCGTACAAGGTGCTTGATCCGGCCAAAGGGGTCTATCAGATCCCGATAGAACGGGCAATGGAAGTAGTAGCCGACGAGGCCTACCGCTCCAAGCCGGTTCGATAATAATCTCGATTCGGAATTCAATCGGGCACTTTCATCTGAACTTTTCCGCCTGCCCTGTGTTCACCCAATTGTTACCAGCAGGCTCGTAGAGAATGTAGAAATGCGGTCAATTTTGTCTTGTATTCGTATCGGAATAGCCTCGCTGGCGGTCAGTTTTCTGGCAGCCGGTGTTTCGGCGCAGGTCATTCAGGACAGTGTTCCGGAACTGCAGAAATTGACCATCGATGAGCACCTCGGAAGCAAGATCCCGCTGGACCTGACCTTCACCAACGAAAAGGGTGAGACGGTTCAGCTGGCGAGCTATTTCCACCAGGGGAAGCCGGTTATTCTGAATCTGGTGTATCTGCAGTGCCCGATGCTCTGCAGTATTGTGTTGAACGGGGTCACCGATGCAGTCAGGAAACTGGCTTGGTTGCCGGGAAATGAATTCCAGATTGTGACCATCAGTTTCAATCCGAATGAGACCTCAGATCTGGCGGCGGCAAAACGAACCAGTTATCTGAACGAACTGAGTCGGGCGGGTGCCGAAAACGGCTGGACTTTTCTGGTTGGTCCGGAGGCGAACTCTCGGGCCGTAGCCGACGCTCTGGGGTTCCACTATTACTATGTGCCGGAGACGAAGGAATATGCTCACAGTGCGTGCACGTTTATTCTCTCGCCGGACGGCAAGATTTCACGGTACCTGTATGGTATTCAGTACAACGAGCGGGACGTGCGGTTTGCGCTGTTGGAAGCTTCTGAAGGTAAGATTGGCAATACTATAGATAAACTAATCCTGTACTGCTATCACTACGACCCGGATGCCAAGGGATATGTAGTCCTCGCCACCAGTGTCATGAAGCTGGGCGGAGGGCTGGTCGTAGTCGGGCTGGCGGTTTTTCTGGGTCTGCTGTGGCGGCGGGAACGTCGCACGCGCAGGACAGTGCAACCGGCCTTTAAGCGTACCTGATACGGGACCGGAGCAAGGCAAACGATATGGACACGACTTCAACCTTCTGGCTGCCACCTCAGGGCTCGACCCTGGCGGGCGAGGTTGATCCGCTTTTCAATTTCATCCTGTGGGCCAGCGTTATCATGTTTGCGCTGGTTATTGCCCTCATGGTGGTGTTCACGCTCAAGTACCGTCGGCGGAAACGGGGCGAAGGGCTTCTGGTGGCCCCGACCCACAATACGCCGCTGGAACTGGCCTGGACAATCCTTCCGACCATTCTGGTCTTCGTCATTTTCTTCTGGGGCTTCAAGACGTTCATGAATATGCATGTAGCGCCCAAGGATGCTCTTGAAATCAAAGTGACCGGCCAGAAGTGGTTCTGGACATTTGACTACGCTACCGGCGCAAACAGCGTCAACGAACTGGTCGTACCATCGGGGAAGCCGGTTCGCCTGCTCATGTCCTCTAAAGACGTGATCCATGGATTTTTCGTGCCGGATTTCCGGGTCAAGATGGATGTTCTGCCCAACCGGTATACCGTCATCTGGTTCGAGGCACCCTCGGTCGGCGAGCACAACATTTTCTGCACGCAGTACTGTGGCAAGGGGCACTCTGAAATGCTCGGCAAAGTGAAAGTGCTGTCGGAAACGGAATTCAATAAGTGGCTGGAGGCCGGTTCGGGTCAGGGAGAGGGAATGGCTCCAGAGGAATTCGGTGCCAAGTTGTACAAGTCCAAGGCCTGCGTTACCTGTCACACAGTCGACGGCACCAAGCTGGTGGGACCGACTTTCAAAGGGAAGTTCGGCAGTATGGAGACTCTCTCAGACGGGTCCAAAGTTCTCGTCGATGAAAACTATATTCGCGAGTCGCTATTGAATCCGAAGGCCAAAGTGGTCCATGGATTCGATCCGGTCATGCCGACGTATCAGGGAATCCTGAAGGACAAGCAGATCGATGCCCTTATCGCATACATTAAGTCGCTCAAATAGAGGGCGAGGATAACGATTATGAGTACTGTAGCAATACCTGATTACAATTATTTGCGGCATCCCAAGGGGATAAAATCGTGGCTGTTCACGCTTGATCACAAGCGGATCGGAATCATGTATTTCGCCGCAATTGCCTTCTTCTTCTTTGTCGGCGGGATGATCGCCCTGATGATTCGAACAGAGTTGTTCAGCAATCACAATCAGATGCTCTCATCCGAAACGTACAACCAGCTGTTCACCCTCCACGGCGCCATCATGATCTTCCTGTTTATTATCCCGTCGGTGCCGGCAATCCTGGGGAACTTCGTCTTGCCAATCATGATTGGCGCCAAGGACGTGGCATTTCCTCGATTGAATCTTGCCAGCTGGTGGGTTTATGTGGCGGGATCGATCTTCTGCCTGTACTCGATCATAAGCGGCGCAGTGGACACGGGATGGACATTCTACACGCCTTACAGCACGACCACGAGTACATCGGTAATCTCGATGACGCTGGGCGTGTTTATCCTCGGGTTTTCATCGATTTTTACCGGACTAAATTTTATCGTCACCATTCACAAGCTTCGCGCTCCGGGGATGACCTGGTTCAAGATGCCGCTTATGGTGTGGGGGCTGTATGCCACGGCGATTATCCAGGTACTGGCAACACCGGTGCTTGGGATTACAATGGTTCTTTTGGCTCTGGAGCGCGCCTTCGGAATCGGCATTTTTGATCCGGCTATGGGCGGAGACCCGGTGCTGTTTCAACACTTCTTCTGGTTCTATTCGCACCCGGCGGTATACATCATGATTCTTCCGGGCATGGCGATTATCAGCGAGCTGATAGCGCACTTCTCGCACCGCAAGATTTTCGGCTACGGGCCAATCGCGTTTTCTTCGCTCGGTATTGCTCTGGTCAGCTTCCTGGTCTGGGGACATCACATGTTCACCAGCGGTCAGTCGGAACTGGCCGCGGTGCTGTTCTCCTTCATGACCTTTCTAGTCGCGATACCTTCGGGGATAAAGATCTTCAACTGGGTGACCACGCTGTACAAGGGGTCGATCGATCTCAAGACGCCGATGTTGTACGCGCTGTCTTTCCTGTTCCTGTTTACGATCGGCGGCCTGACCGGTATATTCCTTGGTGCGCTCTCGGTGGACGTTCACCTTCATGATACCTATTTTGTCGTGGCTCACTTCCATTATGTCATGATGGGGGGAACGGTCATTGCGCTTCTGGGAGGTATACACTTCTGGTGGCCTAAGATGTTCGGGAGGATGTACAGTGAATTCTGGGGCAGAATTTCCTGCGCCTTGATATTCGTCGGTTTCAACATGACCTTCTTCAGCCAGTTTATCCTGGGGACGAAGGGAATGCCCCGCCGATATCACAATTACCTTGATCAGTATCAGCCATTGCATGCGTTTTCATCGGTGGGCTCTTACATCCTCGGACTGGGATTCTTCATCATGGCAGCTTACTTGATTCACTCCCTGTTTAAGGGTCGGCCGGCCGGCAACAATCCGTGGGGAGTGCTCGGATTTGAATGGGAAACGACTTCGCCCCCTCCGCCGGAGAATTTTATCAAGGATCCGGTGGTCACGCACGGTCCATACGATTACGACACGGTCGAAGTACACAGTACGCTTGAACCCAAAGCAACGCTCGTGAGATAGGAAGAATTGCTGTATGTCTGAACCGCACGCCGGGAGTCACCCGGCACATCTGGCCCATCACTTCAGCGATGTCGAGCAGCAGCGAGAGTCGGCCAAGCTGGGGATGTGGATATTTCTTTTGACCGAAGTGTTGCTCTTTGGCGGGTTATTCTGTTTCTACGCCATCTTCCGCTCGTGGTATCCGGACATGTTCCACAATGCGCACAAGGCGCTGGACTTGACCATGGGAGCGACCAACACAGTTGTGCTGATCACCAGCTCGGTTACCATGGCGCTTGCGATCAGGTCGATGCAGCTGGGGCGGCGGACCCAGACGATCTGGTTTCTGGTCGGGACACTGGCGCTGGCGGCCACCTTTTTGGTCATCAAATATTTTGAGTATTCGCACAAGATTCATCTCGGTCAACTCCCCGGCAAGTTCTATCATTTTCAGGGAATCGAGGGGACGAATCCTCACGTCTTCTTCTCGGTTTACTTCGCGATGACCGGGCTGCACGGGATTCACGTTATCGGCGGGATGAGCGTTATCGGCTGGGTGTTGTACAATACAATTAAGAACAAGTACTCAGCTGAATATTACACTCCGATCGAGATGACCGGCCTGTACTGGCACCTGGTCGATTTGATCTGGATATTCCTGTTCCCGCTGTTGTATTTGATCAAGTAAGGTTATGGCTATGAGCAAGAACGAACACGCAATTCACATACTTCCGCTTCGCATTTACCTGATGGTCGGGTCGGCGCTTCTGGCGCTGACATTCGTCACGGTTTACGTATCGACGTTCGATTTCGGGGAATGGAATCTCATTGTCGCCATGATCATTGCGGCGGTGAAAGCTTCTCTGGTAGTATTCTTCTTCATGCATCTCTTCTACGACAGCAAGGTCTATTTCTCTATCTTCATCGGGTCGCTCATCTTCCTCGCGATCTTTATCGTGTTCACCCTGTTTGATACACAGACACGCGGCGCGGTGAACCCCATTCAGGAAAGCCCGATCGAAAGCAAGGCGACGATTTATCAGCCGGGCGGCTCGGCTCTTAAGGGCGGTCATGAAGAAGGAAAAGAGGCGGGAACGAAGCCCGACTCCAGTGCGCACGCCCCTGCCAAGCATGATTCGGCTGCCGTGGACACCACTTCCCATACGCCATCGACAACTCCGGCCGAGCACAAATAAGTGCTTGCGCCGGGGACCATATCGGTCGTACTCTCTGCCTATCTATGATAGGGAGCACCATTGAGGTGACCGAAGAATGAAGAACTTTCGCCGTTTTGCCTTTCTCTCTACAATTGCAACCTACATTCTGATTTTCATCGGCGGTTTGGTCCGTGTGTCCGGGGCCGGGCTCGGATGTCCTGACTGGCCGAAATGCTTTGGCGGCTGGATTCCGCCACTCAGTGCGGCAGGTATTCCGCAGGGAATTGATCCCAGCACGTTCAATCTTACTTTGGCCTGGATCGAATATGGCAATCGATTGATGGGTATGACCACCGGCTTACTCATATTGATTACTGCGATTCTCGCGCTGGTGCACTTTCGACGCTTCCCCAAGATTCTCTATCCGACGCTATTGGCCGCGCTTCTGGTCGCATACCAGGGCTGGCAGGGCGGGCAGGTGGTGGCATCGGAACTACGTTCTCTGTTGGTCTCAGTTCATCTGCTTCTGGCGTTTCTGATCGCAAGCCTCTTGATGTATGTCTCACATCAGGCGTCGCTGGTGGGCTTGGCCACAACTCAAGAGAGCAAATCCCGCTATCCCAAGTGGGCTCCATTGGCTATCGCATTCCTCTGGTTCAGTGGGCTTGTCCAGATTCTGGCTGGAACACAAGTACGCACATCGGTAGAATCGGCCAGTGCGCAGTATCCTCTCTGGAGCGATTTGCAGTGGTTGAGTACGGTCGGCTGGTCATATGGAATCCATATGGTCATTGGGACGCTGCTGGCCTTCTTTACATGGATAGCGACTTTATCAATCCTCAAGTCCAGCGATCGGCCATCGGCAGTGGTCTCACGAGCGGCCTGGGGTCTCAACATTCTGGTTGCTGTGCAGCTGGCGATGGGGCTGGCGCTCGTCGCCTGGGGGCTGACCGAAGTCCTGCAGGTGTTTCACTTGTGGATTGCGGGACTCTATGTAGGACTTGTATTGCTGATGTACTTCGCTACCAGGGTCGAATCTTCGGAAACAGCGCCCGCCGCCGGATTTGGCGGACCCGCCAAGGCAGTCGTCATTGGTACGGTGGCCCTCATGCTTCTGGCAATTGTTGTCGTGAGATCCGCCGATGCTTCTCGAGCGGACATTCCGGAACTGGCCACTGTTCCACCCTTTGAATTTGTCGATCAAGCGGGGGCGCCATTCGGTCTGTCACAGATGCAAGGGAAGATCAGCGTTGTTGACTTCTTCTTCACCAACTGTCACGGCCCCTGTCCGTTCATGAGCGCGACGTTTGCCGAGATGTTTCGGGAATTTGCGCACAGTGACAAACTGCAGTTCGTTTCATTTACTGTCGATCCGTCCCAGGATTCATTACCGGTGTTGAATGAGTATGCGTCTCGATTTGGTGCGACTTCAGATCGCTGGCACTTCGTGTTCACTGGCACGCCGGACTCCATCTCTGTGTTTTGCGAGAAGGGGTTCATGGTAAGCGGCGATTTGCCGGGCATGCACAGCACGAAGTTCATCCTAGTTGATTCGCAGGGCAAGATTCGCGGATTCTATGACTACGATGATCCTTCGCACATTAAAATACTCAAGGCTCACATCCGACAATTAGTCAGGGAATTGCCTTGAATTATTCATTTCTCTCCCATGTCAACGCGAGCCTGAATCTTGTCAGCGCGGTCCTGCTGACATTTGGGTACCTGGCTATCAAACAGGGGAATCAGCAGCGTCACCGAGCGATCATGCTGGCGGCGCTGGTTTCATCGGCTCTGTTTCTGATCAGTTATCTGATCTATCATGCAAATGTAGGATCGGTGCCATATCTGCGGCACGACTGGACCAGGGCGGTGTATTTTACTATACTTATCCCGCACGTAGCGCTGGCCGGGCTTATGGTGCCGTTCATTTTGATGGCTGTCTACTTTGCCCTCAAAGGGAGATTCGATCGTCACACTCGAATCACGCGCCGGCTCTGGCCGGTCTGGATGTTTGTTTCGGTGAGTGGGGTAGTGGTCTACATCATGCTCTATCACTTATAGTCTAAATATTTGTTGTAATATGGGGACCAGGTTCGGGGTATAAGAAATTCATTATGGGAAATTGCATTCACTCATCTGTCCGAGCGCTTTGCGCAATCGGAATAGTCATTCTACTTACTGCTCTTGCACCTGATGCCTCGGTGTTGAGGATCGTCAAGGGCACAATCACTGATATCGATACACATGCTCCTGTCGCCGGTGTCACCGTGCAGATTCCCGGGACGGGAGTGGCGACGTCGACGAACGACCAGGGACAATTCCGTCTGCTGGTATCGGCCGATTCATGTGAGCTGAAATTTAGCCACATCGCCTACTATTCAGAGCGCGTCCCGTTGCGGTTTGCGGATTCTATTACGACTCTGGACCTCGCCCTTCATTCGGCGGTGATCGAAGTTCAAGGTCAGGTAGTGTCGGCTCATGATTACGATGCTGCCCAGCGGATCATTCTGGAGGCGATCAAGCGAAAGAAGGATATTCTCTCCAGGATTCATGATTACCATTTCGATGCCTATACGAAACTTCTGGTCAGGGATCTCAAGAAGCCGGACTCAACCAATATCTTCTTGCTCACTGAGACGCAGGTCTCCTGCTTCTGGGAGCAGCCGGACAAGTACAAGGAAGTCATCACGGCGCGGAGACAATCGGCGAATATCAGTGCCGACAATAACCTCGTCACAGTCGGCCAGATCCTCAACTTCAACAAGAATCGGATCGACATTGCTGATTACCAAGTGGTAAGCCCAACCGCGACTGACGCGCTTGACTCATATAATTACTACCTGATTGACACAGTCGAGGTTGACGGTCGACGAGTGTTCGTGCTCGAAGTGGAGCCAAAATCACAGGTGGTGCCTCTCTTCGAAGGAACCATTCATATTGCGGACTCGACCTTTGATGTGGTCGCGGTTGATGTCGGTTTCAACAGAGGGTTCCGACTGGGGATGTTACAGAACCCGCGATATAGCCAGCGCTTCGCTCAGTTCGACAAAGAGTACTGGATGCCGATCGAAATCAGATTTTCCGGGAGAGTCAAGTTGAGCATTCCAATTCCGGGATTTCCTTCTGAACTCTCCTTTGCCCATGTAGCGTCACTGTATGGATTCAGCTTCGAGACCGGGACGCCCAAGGGCACGTTTAACGAATATTCGCTTCAGGTTAGTGAGAAGGCCGATGATCACGACACGCTGCGCTGGAACAGCAGCCAGGTGATTCCATTGACCGACCATGAAGCCAATGCCTATCGGCGAATCGATTCAATCGAGCATGCTCCCAAGCCACTGGGTAAGCAGCTGCTGCTAGCGGCCGTAGCCCTGCCGTTCATAGCGCTGACCAAGGACGACTTCTTTCATTTCAACCGGGTCGAAGGGGCCTATCTGGGAATTGGCGGCACGCTCACCAAAGTACTTCCTCGTACCGAGTTCCGATTCAAGACCGGGTATGCGTTCAGCGCGAAGTACTGGCAGCACAATTACGGCGCCTCGCGAGAACTCTGGCACGCACGAAGGGTATGGGCCGGGGTCAACTACAGCGACGAAATTGTCCCCCGTCCTACGGTAACGAGTCCGTGGGGTGGGCACACCACCGCTCCGGCACTGCTGGGCAAGCAAGATCCGCTCGATTATTATCATCGACGCGGCTTCAGCCTGACCGGTCGGGGGAAACTGCTCCCGTTCACGACTCTGCGAGTAGGCTATCACGATTATCGCCAGCGCAATGCGGCTGCGACCACAGATTTCAGTCTCTTCAATCGGAGTGATTCGACTAAAGAGTATCCGGCGACGATCAACGGGGTACCAAGCACCGTGCGCGAGAATCCGGCGATAGTCGAAGGAACGATGAGGTCCGTTACCGCATCACTCACGTTTGATTCGCGCAAGTTGATCGACTCCAAGGGGCGGGACTTTGTGGAGTCGTCGCCGCAGTACCTGGTTGTTACTGCCGGAACCGAGATTGCCGCGCCGGACTTCATTGCCAATGACTTCGGCTTCAAGCGCTACTCACTCAGTGTAACCGCTCGACATGCCGTCTTCGGTTTAGGCGCGAGCTCAGTCTCCCTATATGCCGGAACATCGAGTGGAACACTGCCGCCCCAGAAGTACTTCAGTATGCCATTCGGCACTGACATCCTGGCTGTCGGTTCGGGATTTCAAACACTCGAAACGATCAACTTCGGCGGTAGCCGGGTGGCGTCGGTGCTGTACGAACATGACTTCGATCGACTCCTCTGGGGGAAATCCGGCATTCCGCTCGTCAAGAAGATCCCCTTTACGCTGAGCGTGCATGGCGGCGCCTTCTGGAGTGATTTCAGGAATCACTCGCTCCAGCCGGGGGACGAACGGATTCGACTGGCTCCGACCGCCTATACGGAAGTCGGGTTCAGCATCGGGAATCTCACTCCCTTCATGAATCCGTTCAATTTGGCCCTTCAGTTCACCTGGCAGGTATCCGCTTACGATACGCACAAGTTCAGCATGATGTGGGGCTTCAAGCTATAGACGGCACCGGCCGGTCCGGGGTTCAATTTCGGCAATATTGGACCGGCGGTGTATACTATAGCATATGCGGCGCCATTTTGTCCTCTGGACTTTCATCACTATCGGCTCCCTGTTAGGAGGGTGGATACCCACACTTTTCGGGTCGGCAAGTTTCTCACTCGCTTCCTTCGTCGGCGGTTTCCTGGGCAGCCTGGCCGGAATCTATGGCTGGTACAAGCTCACTCAATACACAGATCTCTGAGTGCATCGTCTATCTTGAACCGGCTTGGATACCGGGCCCCGTGCAGTATATTAAGGGGCGGCCGGCCGGATAGAATTGCCGGTTCGCCCGATTATGGCTGGAGGCTCTCATATGCGACTGTCGAGACCGATCTTTCAATTTGGACTGCTCATTCTCCTGGTAGGGGGAATCGGCCTGTTTTGCACCAAGAACCCTTCCCGCAGCAAGTCGGAATCGCCAACAGGACCAGACACCGTTCCGCACATCATCGGCGCCTACACCGGATCGGCGACCTTGACCGATCAGGTCCTCAACACGTACGAGACCTACTCGGCCAATCTGGAAGTCGATTCAGCTACATCAACTGTGTCGGGGTGTGGCGCTGGTTACCTGCTTTCAATCGGCAAAGTTGGTTCGGGCACCCGCAGTACCTATGGTTTCAATCGTACGGTTGGACAGATCTCCTGGGATTGTTCGAACGGCACCTACCGGTGGCACATCGATGCGGCGGGAGACGGCAAAGCGCTGGCCGGTACAATTGACCAATGGCAGACACTCAGTCCGACCATGGAGCGTCACAAGTACACAATGAGCTTCAACGTCACTCGCTAGTTTCAGTCACTCCACTCAGGCCGCGATTGCACGGCGATGGCGGTCGACCCAGTAGGCAAACAGGACAATCAGCCACATTAGTTGGGCACCCCAGGCAACGACATTGACATCGGTTGGCGGGGGACTGAAGAGATTGCCCAGATGGGCTGCAACCAGCAGTCCGATCAGGATCCAAATGCCGATTGATCCGATCTTATCGCGGGCTTTGGTCGACTTCAGATACAGCGCCATGCCGACCACAAAGAAGCCGCCTTCGGCGATGGTCGTGGCGATCGGTGAGCGCCAGAGTCCAAGACCAACCATCGGAGAGTTGCCCGGGTAGAGGGGAAGGTCCGGGATATGAACGATCAGGTCCAGGAGCCAGTGACTCAGCACGAGCAGGCCGACGGTTATGGCGGCGACTTTCCTTCGCTTGATGAACCAATATCCAGTGCCAAGCAGCAATGACCAGAGGCCGACGACCAGCAGGCTGTGACTGATCGGGTAGTCGACAAAGTCCAGCGGCATGGTGCGAGTTGGTGTCGGGCTCAAGGCAACATGTTCAGTCCCAATCAGGAGTAGAGTCGGCCAGAGCAGATCGAGGAACTGGGCCGCGATGAAGAGCGTGCCGAGTGATACTGCAGGTGCGACTCGTTTGGCGCCCAATCCGACGCCGAAGTGGCCAATGAACATAGCTTATCCAGTTTCTCTTATGACTGCGACCGGTTTTTTCACGTGCCCCAAGATCAGGGGAGAGCCGCTGCGCTGTCAACGCCATTTTGCCCTCTGCCCGATCTTTCGGTGCCGGAACCGGGACGGGGTGACGAGCGTTTTAGCATTATTGACTTAATCACTCCATATTTTCAGCGGGCCGGACGATCTCCCGGAGCCTGACTGCCCCTGAGGAGGTTTCATGTTCACTCGATCGGCCAGAACGATCATTGCGGCTCTTATCGCTCTCGTGATCATTCCCTCGGTTTCTCACGCGACCATTCACACTATCACCATGTCAGGAACATCGTTTACTCCCAAAGGGACAATCGTCCACTGGGGGGATACGGTGCGATGGACCAATGCCGCAGGAGTTCATACCTCGACATCTGATGTCACCAGCGACAAGGCCTGGAATTCCGGGACGGTCAATGCCGGCGGGCACTTCGACCTGGTGTTCGTGCAAGCCGACGGCACGGGGGCGTTTGCCTACCATTGCAATTTCCATTCTACGCTCGGCATGAAGGACACGATCAATGTGGTAGCATCTTCGTGCTGTACCGGCAAGCGGGGCAATGTCAATTGCTCCGGAATTGTCGATCTGGTCGATCTGTCGACGCTCGTCACCTATCTCACGGCCGGCGGAGTCACGCTCTGTTGTAACGAAGCGGCCAATGTCGACGGCAGCGGGATAGTGAATCTGGCCGATCTCAGTTCGCTGG
Source organism: Candidatus Zixiibacteriota bacterium (assembly GCA_049290195.1). Taxonomy (GTDB): domain Bacteria; phylum Zixibacteria; class MSB-5A5; order GN15; family FEB-12; genus FEB-12. The sequence goes on along the minus strand of JBATNE010000290.1, from coordinate 2,753 downwards.
TGAACTATCTGACCGGCGGCGGTTTTGTGCCGGGGAACTGCCCCTAGGCGGCCGGGCTAACCCTTCGACTTCGCGCAGCCCATCGACAGCAACCTTGTCATTCCCGATTTGATTGGGAATCGAGGTCTGGATATCCGCGTTCGCGGGTATGACAGAGTCATGAACAAGACAAGTTGTCCACATCGCACGGCTCAGGCCGTTTCGCAACATATTGCGTTGCATCCAAGTCCAATGAATTGGGTTCGTTTCAGCCAGACTAGTGCTTCGACTTCGCTCAGGATGGCATCTGGACTGGTACGCCCTGCGTCCCGCTCTCTGCTAGATCGAACCCAAACGAACCCAATTGTCTCACCTACCCAGATCGTCTTCAATGATTGCTGCGCAATCAGTTCCGCATTCGAGTGGCCAAACAGAATTGGGTTCGTTTCAGATATTTACTATTTGCACGACCCTCTGCTCTTGTGCGCGACACACCTCCCGGTGTGCTCGTTCCTCTAGGTGGCAGGAGCATCCCGCTTGAGGGCGGGATTCCTCGCCTTTGCGGCTCGGACGGGGGCTCCTGCCCTACCAGATGGTGTCCTCCATATACACCGCTGGACTCAGCTTCTGGCGCGTTTCTGGCCAGTTTTTGAGTTGGTTGTAGGTGACGGATTGCTGCGGCAGCAATGGTTAGGTAAAGTGTCGACTTGTCCAAAGTGACAGCGGGACTTTTCTCGTCGCAAGCTCCGCTCTCGTCGCGCTATAAGGCGTGCCCCACGTGGCTCGTCCTTCGGCTACGCTCAGCGAGATGATGCAGGGAAGAGAAACCCACCTCAAAGAGGTGGGCCACCCAGACGATTGGCTTTCACGCCCACCGTTCCTAGCTCGCCTTTCGTCTCCGCTCGAACCAAATGCGCTGACGAGCCAATTGAACCTCAGGACAGCCAACCACGAACGTGCCGCCACAGGCAGGACAATGCCAGCGTTGCTTCCCCTGCTTCGTATGACCGTATCGAGTGGCACCATAACATCCGCACTTTCGACAGTATTTTTTACCTTCATCCTTCAACCCGCTTAAGCCAATTGTTCACAACCACCACAAAAGCAGTAAGTTACAACCAACAAACCAACACTTTTTGGCCATTATGCCCGCAATGACGCAACGTGGTCCTTCGTCCCGCTGTATGGCGGGAGTGGGACCCGCAATGACATACTTCGCCTCGGTCATCCTTGGGCTTCCCTCTGTACGACGAACCGGAAGTCATTGGACGCCATGACAAGTCGGGGCTGTTCAGAAATCGAACAAGTGGGATTCATGGAGCGGATCCGACGATGATCGTTTGAACAATCAAGACAAAATTGGTGAACTTAGTCGGCGGAATTCCGACAATTCTTACAGGGCGAGGTTGCCCGACCCAGATTCATAACCACAAGCGCAGGTATCGTCATGAAGTATGTAAACAGAAACGGGTTCACTGTTATGGAAGTGCTGGTCAGTATGATCATACTGACGATCGGTATTCTCGGTCTCGCCCCGCTGATTATGGTGTCAATCTATGGCAATTCGTTCTCGAATGACATGACGCAGGCAAACGCCCTGGCGCAGCGCGAAGTAGAGACGCTGGTAAACCAGAAGGATTACGGCACGATGCCGTATATCGCGGTGGTGGACTCGGTCAATGGCGTCTACAAAGTGACGCGGACGGTTGAAGACCAGACAACCAATGCATCGGTGCCGGTAGGGCTGGCCAAGATCACCGTTGTGATTTCATGGACCGACAAGAAAGCGCTACTTCGAACCGTAAACTATTCCACGCTCAAGCCAATGATTTGACGGGCGGAACAAGGTGAATCGAGTTATGGCAACACAACATCTCAAATCGAACGCCGGGTTCACGCTCACCGAACTGCTCGTGGCGCTTTTGCTCAGCAGTCTGGTCGGCGCGGCGGCGCTGGAGTTCTATCTGACTCAGCACAATAACATGGTGACGCAGGAGAACGTCTCGGACATGCAACAGAACCTTCGGGCAAGCATGGACGATATCATTCACCAGACCAAGAACGCCGGCGCGAACCTTCCGACCGGCATACCGGCATTCGTTTCCGGCAACGGCAATCCTGATACGCTCGAACTGAACTACGCCCGGATCGGCGGGTCGGTGCAGGTGGCGGAGCATACGCCCAAGACCAAGGCCAATCCACTTCACGTTTCAGTCGGGACCGATGTCAGCCAGTTCAATGTCGGCGATTTGGTGTTCCTCTGGCATAAGTCCACCGGGAAGCTGGAGCAGTTTGCGATCACCGGGATCGACTTGAATGTCGGCGGATGGTTGCAGATACGTCATGACCAGACTGACTTTGCATCGGAACCGCTGCCGGGGGATCTGGTCACCAAGCTAAACAGCATCAAATATTTTGTCGATGGCGCAGATCCAGAGCATCCGGCGCTGGTGAAGTCGATCAACGATGCGGCGCCGCAGGTGTTTGCAGACAATATCGATGATTTCCAGGTGCGGTATGTCCGGTCCAAACTGGACACAGTGGACGCGCTTGGTCCGAACGACACGGCATATGTCGTCATGGTATCGCTCTCGGCGCTGACCGAGGACGAAGATTTCGAAGGCTCCAAGAGCGGCGGCCAGGCGCGGCGGCATCGGTCGCTCAATTCCGCGGTCGTGGTGCGGAACAACAGATTCTAACCGTTGCAAATGGCAGGTATCGTATGAAACAGGTATCCGGACAGACAGGCAGTGCCCTGATTGTAGTCCTAGGAC
>JBATNE010000289.1:0-12822 GCA_049290195.1 Candidatus Zixiibacteriota bacterium | reverse complement strand
GGATATGACATCGCGCGCCGACTGGTCTGGGCGCGAGGGTTCAATTTGTCGGATGCGACGGCAGACTGCTTTGACAATTCGCTGAGGTACGGAGGGAGCGCATTACTTTCGATGGGATTGAAGTCTGAGATTCAGTGCGACATATTCAGTCCCGTTCTCTATGGCGGATACAGCGCGGCGAACGACACCTTTGTCTTTCCGGCAGGAGGATTCGTAACGGAGCAGTTGTGGAACAAGATGAAGAATCCGGGCTATTCAGCTGAATCGCGCGTAACGGACATTCACACAATGTTGACGTACAAGGGGGGCACAGCAGGCTATACCCTTCCAGCCAATGACACGCTGACCATATACACAGCCCTGGCTGTGACGAGAGGAGCCCCGAATACAGCGGCCGGGCTCGACAGCCTGAAGAAGGAAATTGACAAGGCCCGCAGATGGTTCGGATTGCGGATCTGCGGGGCGGTGAGTTGCTGTGTTGGCACCAGAGGAAATGTCAATGGTAGAGGAGGTATTGATCTAGCTGACCTCAGCACTCTGGTCGGCTACCTGACGGGAGGAGGATCTCCCATTCCATGCATTTTCGAAGCTGACCTGACGGGTAACGGAACAGTTGACCTGGGCGACCTATCGTGCCTGGTCAGTTATCTGACGGGAGGGGGCTGCGTGCCAGCCGATTGTCCCCAATAAAGTTGTCCGTGAGCTATGAGTATATTGAGCGAGGGTGGCCAAATTGGCCGCCCTCTTTTTTTGTGCAGATAGCTCCGGCGGGTGATGTAACAAATATGGAGCGCGAGCGTCTATATCTATAAGTTGAGATCTCAGGAGGAAACAGATGGGTCAAATGCGAGCAGCGATATGGTTGATGTTGGCCGCCGTCGTGGTTGCGCGAGGGACGGCGTCGGCGCAACAGATGCAGCACTTTCGAATGGAAAAGATCACGGATCGAGTATATGCCTTCATTGGCTCGGATCCGACGCTGGACTGGGTGGACGGTAATTCTTATGCGATTATCGGGGACGATGGCGTATTCGTAGTCGATTCGCATCAGCCGCCGATAGTGGCTGAGGCAAATATCGCGGAAATTCGCAAACTGACGACCAAGCCGATCAAGTACCTGCTCAATACGCACTGGCATGGTGACCATAACACTGGAAATTTCGTTTACAAGGCAGCGTATCCTGATATTCTAATAATCTCCCAGATCAAAACGCGCGAGATTCTCAGCCGGCGAATGCCCGAATGGGTCAACGAAGCACGCAACGGGCAGTATGCCGGGTATCTCAAGGATTACGCCGGATGGATGAAAGAAGGAAAGGGACCGAGCGGGAGGGCGCTGACTGATGTCGATCGCGATCGTATGACCAAGGTTATGAAGCTTCTGGAATTGTATGATCCTGATGTCCGGCGGGATACAGCGGTCATTCCCAATGTCACGTTTGACAAACGGTTGACCATTTTCATGGGAGATGAAGAGATTCAGATTCGCCATGATTGTCCGGCCAATACGCCGGGAGACGCCTATGTCTGGCTTCCCAAAGAACAGATTTTAATCACCGGCGACATCGTTGTGAGTCCGATGCCGTACTGTTTTGGCAGCTTTTTCGATCAATGGGTTACCGCCCTGGACAGCATGCTTGCCCTCAAGCCGAACGTGATCTGCCCGGGACACGGGGAGGTCATGCGTGACACAACATATATGCGCACGATCAGGGATTTGTTTGCCAGTATTTGGGAGCAGGAAGAGAAAGCGTATAAATCAGGTGTCATGAGCGCAGATTCACTGCGTAAGGTCATAGATGTATCGAGTTTCCGGAAAACGCTTGCAGGGGACGATCCACTAAAGGACTGGCTGTTCCGCGCCTACATGCTCTATCCGACTGTGTCGCGAATTCTCAATCAGCTTTCCGGCCAGATAGGGGATGATCTGGAAGAGAACTGAGTCAATCGAGGAACCTATCCCGAACAGAGGGGTCAGGCAGGGGGCAGGAACCCAAACGTCCGAAGACAGAATATCTCGATCGAGCGATGAAGTCGTAGAGCGGTCGCACCAGCCAGTTCGGTAGCACGCGGCTCCAGGAAAGCATTCCCCAGATTCCCCCCAATTTCGAACAGATGAAAATGATCGCCCCGTGTCGCTCCCGCAGATTCTCCGAGGGAAGGGAGTAGTCAACGATGACATACACGGTATCGAGGTTCACGGGATTGCGGCCATACTTGTCGAGCAGATCGGCCGATTTCGGTGACTGGAGTGAAAGGAAGTTGAAGCAACCAGCCCGGTCGTATTTGAGGACAATTCGGACCAGACGGTTACAGAGACCGCAAACGCCGTCGTAGAGAATCAGGTGCGCCATATAGGGCTTCGTGAAATTTGTCTCATGCCGTCCTTCCATCGCCAAATACCCCAAAATCCCGTGGCGTCCGGACCGGAATTGTGTATAATAGCGATCTACTATTTGCAATATAGTGACAATTCTGGAGAAAGGACCACTGATGATTTCGAGACACCGTTCCGGGGCAGGTGTGACCGCTCGCATGGCGCTGTCGCTCGCAACCTCTTGTCTGGCACTGGCGATGGTATTCACATCGGCGCCCGATACACTGGCCCAGGGGAGAGACGAGAAACCGACCAACCTGAAGGTACTTCCCGCTACCATTTCCCATGATGAGCTGATGGATGTCATGGGCTCATTTACGCGTGGTCTGGGCGTGGAATGCAACTACTGCCATACGCGTCGCGAGGGTACGACCGGCTTTGACATGGACTTTGCATCCGATAAACTCGAATCCAAGACAGTTGCTCGCGGAATGATGGAGATGGTCAACAAGATCAATGGGACGTTCCTGGCTTCGATGAAGATCACTGATACGCCGCTGGTCAAGGTGCAGTGCGTGACCTGTCACCACGGACAGACCCGGCCAATCCAGCTTGAAGACCTTTTGAGGGAAGCACGCAGAAGAGGTGGCATGGCGGCTGTCGATTCCACCTACCGCGATGTCCGCAAGAAATACTACGGCGGCGCCGCCTATGATTTCGGTGAGCGTTCACTGGTCAACCTGGCATTCGATGTGGCCGATGAAAGCAACCCGGATGCATTGAAAATTCTCCAGATCAACAAGGAGTTTAACCCGGAGTCCGCGGTCAATTCCTATGCTTTGGGGAAAGTGTATGTTGAACTGAAAGATACGGTCAACGCGGTGACGTCGTTCAAGAAGGCGCTGGAACTCAATCCGAACTTCCGTCGCGCCCAGCATGAACTGGATGCCCTTACCGGCAAGAAGTAGTTACTTCACGGTCGATGTGATTCGTGAGTGCGGGCGGCGAAAATGCCATCCGCACTTTCTATTTGGCGGGGAGTTTTCTTTTGGCGAGCACCAGGGCACAGCCGGTTAGAATGAGGATTGCACCAAGAATCATCCCGGGAGTAATCTGCTCGTGCAGAATCAGAAATCCCCATAACATCCCAAATGCGGGCATGAGAAATGTCACAGTCAGCGCTTTGGTGGCGCCGAGATCGGCGATCAGGCGGTAATACAACAGGTATGCGACAGCGCTGCACAGGAGAGAGAAGATTACGACGGTGACTCCCACGGTAAGAGTGAGCTCCCCTTTCATGGGGGAGAAGGGGATGAGCGGGATCAGCACAAGACCGGCCATCACCTGGCTGGCGCCCGCGATGGACATCGGTTTGAGCTCTTTGCCAAATCTCCTGATATAGGTGGCGGTGAGGCCATAACAGATGGCGGCCAGCAGGCAGGCTCCGACAGCGAGCGCTACCATGGAATCAGTTTCAACGGTCCCGACTCTCACGACTAATCCGACACCAACGGCACCGACGACCAGGCCGAGGAGCTTGGGAATGGTCAACCGCTCATGCAGCCACATGGCGGAAAAGAGGGCGGCGAAAAACGGCGAGGTTGAATTCAATATCACCGAATACGAAGCCGGTATGTGCAGAGCGGCGAACGAGAACAGGAAGAATGGGAGGGCGGAGTTGATACTCCCGATCAGCAGATATTTCTTCCAGTGCGGGCGCCATTGCGGATCGAATTTGATAATACGGAAATAGAGAATGAGCGTGAGGCCGGCGATCATCACTCGCAAGTCGGCAGTCAAGACCGGGCCGAGGACCGGCGCGAGAACCCGCATGAATATGAACGAGCCTCCCCAGATTGCGGCCAAAAGCAGAAGGCGGGCAATATCAGCCGCTCTCATCGGCGTGAACGGCTGCTTTCGACAGGTTGTCTTCGTTGAGTTGAAGTGCGAGCAGACTCCAGGTGCTCCTGCCCCGCTTCATGATCGATAAGCCATTGTTTGCGCCAGATTCCCCCACCGTAGCCACACAAAGCGCCATCGGAGCGAATCACTCGATGGCATGGAATCACGATGGCGAGACAGTTACGGCCGTTGGCGCGACCAACTGCGCGAACGGCGTTCGGGTTTCCGACACGGACGGCAAGGTCACGATATGATCGGGTTGTCCCAGCGGGAATCTGCTGGAGCTGCTTCCAGACGGCTCGTTCGAATTCTGTTCCAGCTACTACGAGGGGAACGGAGAATTTCGCTTTCGACCCACTGAAATACTTTTCCAGTTCAGTGACAATTTGATCGAGATGGCGATTGGTCCCGGGGACAATAATACTCTTGGTCCGCTTGCGGAGAGCGGCGATCTCCTTTTCGAGACCGCGGCGATCGACAAACTCCAACAGGTGAAGACCGGCATCGTCGGCGACGGCGACCAATGGACCGAGGGGGGAATCAATCCATCGGGCCATAAGGCAATTGACCGATTCCGCCTTTGAGGGGGGGCGGCCGAACTGCTGTTTGAAAGCTTCCCAGAAGCCGGAGGCGGAATCATACCCATGATCGATTTGCGTGCCGACTACCGATTCCCCTTTGCGGATGGTATGGAGCGCGAGTCCCATGCGGCGGGCGCGGTGGTAGGCTTGAAAAGTCATGCCGTAGTATTTAAGAAACTGACGACGGGCAGTGGAAGGGTCGATTTTCAGTTCGCGAAGGTCCTGTTCGCGAATTCTACCCGTTGGGGATATTTCAATCAGTTCGCACAGTTTCTTAACCAGTTCCGGAGCCGGTTTCTCCTTGACCATCGGGGCACATCGGGCGCAAGGGCGATAGCCGGCATAAAGAGCGTCCTGGGTCGAGGGAAAGAACTCGACGTTTTCGCTCTTTGGTTTCCGGGCCGGGCAGGTGGGGCGGCAGAAGATGCCGGTAGTCTTGACTCCGACAAAGAAGATCCCTTCGAAACTGCTGTCCCGATTGACCAGGGCTTTGTACATGGTGGCGGCAGACGGCAAGCTGTACACTGTGGTACTCCTTTCTGCTAATCTAATTCGGCTGTTCGAAATCTCCCACGAGAATTCGTTTAAGGTGCCGACGATGTGACGATAGTGGATCGGGCTGATCGCTGCATCCGGATTTCGGGCATTGAATTCTGATTCTTCTGTACGCTTTTCCTGGTCCTTACAACCGCGATCGAAGGCTGATCAGTCCGGTTTTCGCTTGCTCGCCTTGAAAAAACGGCGATGTTTGGCAATGAGTTATGCGATTTTGTCGCGGTGCTCTGACGGTCCGATTTTGAGAATTGCCCCGAAATCGATCGGAGAGAGCCTGCGGCCGGCTATGGAGCATCTGTGCACGCGATTGTACTTATAATCATTGCACTTCTGGTTTTTGCCCTGGCGTATCGATTCTACGCCAAGTTTATCATTACGAAGGCACTGGTCTTTGACGCATCGCTGGTAACGCCGGCGTATACCCTGAGAGACGGGAAAGATTATCATCCGACCAATCGATGGGTGCTGTTCGGTCATCACTTTGCGGCGATTGCCGGTGCCGGGCCATTGGTAGGACCGGTTCTGGCCGCTCAGTTTGGATACCTTCCCGGATACTTGTGGATTCTCATTGGTGCTGTGCTCGGCGGTGCAGTGCACGACATGGTGATACTGTTTGCATCGGTGAGGTCCGATGGGCAGTCACTGACATTTCTAGCCAAGAAGCATGTGAGTCCGGTGGCGGGAGTGGCGACAGCATTTGCAATTCTCTTTATCATTGTAACAGCATTAGCCGGATTGGCTCTGGTCGTAGTCAACGCCCTGAGCGAAAGCGCGTGGGCGACATTTGCGATCGCTGTGACCATTCCAGCGGCGCTGTTTGTCGGGCTATGGATGTATCGGATTCGGCCGGGAAAACTGGTCGAGGCATCGTTGATCGGGGTCAGTCTGGTGATCGCAGGTGTCGTGCTCGGTGAACCACTGTCGCATACGGTCTTTGGGTCATACTTCATTTTATCCAAGCCGGCACTGGCGATTATTCTGCCCCTCTATGGATTGGTAGCCTCGACCCTTCCGGTCTGGATGCTCCTGTGCCCTCGTGATTATCTCAGCTCTTACATGAAGATCGGGACGATTGGTCTCCTGGCGCTCGGTATACTGCTTGTCAATCCAATCATTCATATGCCGGCGGTAACTGAGTTCATTCATGGCGGTGGACCAATCATTCCGGGCAAAGTCTGGCCGTTTGTCTGTATCACGATCGCGTGCGGCGCGATCAGCGGATTTCATGCCCTTATTAGTTCCGGCACGACACCCAAAATGATCGCCAGTGAAAAGGACATTCGGTTCATCAGTTACGGATCAATGCTGACCGAGGCGGTGGTTTCGATCATGGCGTTAATTGCGGCGACTTCGATGCTGCCGGCCGATTACTTTGCGATCAATCTCTCACCGGCAGCCTTTCACCAGCTGGGAATGCAGGCCGGACAGCTTGCGGATATTGAGCGGATGACCGGCGAGACTCTTGCGGGGCGATCGGGCGGGGCAGTCTCACTGGCGGCAGGGATGTCGCTCATTCTATCGGGGATCAAGGGGATGAGCCACTTGATGGGGTACTGGTACCACTTTGCCATCATGTTTGAGGCGTTGTTCATCCTGACCACGGTCGACACCGGGACGAGGGTGGCACGGTATATCATGCAGGAGATTTTGAAGCCGATTCACCCGAAACTGGGGAGTTCGACCTGGATGCCGGGGGTGCTCTTAAGTGGAACGATCATTAGTTTCCTTTGGGGATACTTGGTGTACGGTGGGGACATATCCACAATCTGGCCTCTGTTCGGGGTGGCCAATCAGCTACTGGCGACACTGGCGCTGGCGATCGGGACAAGTTTTATCCTCGAACGGTCGGGACGGTGGAGCTACGCCATGATAACGTTCATTCCTTCCATATTCATGTTTGCCACGACATTTGCAGCCGGGATTCTCAATATTACCGACAACTATCTGCCCAAACACAATTTTCAGGGAAATCTGGACGCCGTGCTAACGGCGGTGATGCTGGTACTGGTGGTAGTGATCTACTTCGAATCGCTCCGAAAATGCCGTCAATACTATGTCAAGTCCAGGCCGGTTTCCGGGCTGGTCGGCAAATAGACTGGATTGCCGCGACAATTAGCGCTAGATTGGCGGGTCGAGAGAATAGCTTTCGGGACAGGCAACCTGGGACCATGAATTTGCGTATCTGGGGGTATTCGAATTGGTTGCGAACTAGTTGGACCGATGCTCCTCACACAACGTGTTTCGACACATCGCAGATTTGAACTCATGAATCTCACAGATTGATAGGAGATCCGCTTATGCGAGTCATTTGGACCGCCATCGGGGTCGTACTGCTTTTGGCATTGAGCAGTTTCGGCGCCGGGTGGCAAATCACCCAGCTGGACAATGGGCAGAAAGTGATGATTCTGGAGAATCATCAGGTTCCCCAGGTCAGCATCTCGACAACTGTTAAGGTCGGGGCAAAGAACGAATCTGACTATTTCGACGGTGCGACGCACCTGTTGGAGCATTTAATCCTGTTCAGAGGGACGGACTACATGACTCCTGAGGAGCTTTCGGCTGCGATGAAGAACCATGGTGCGTATTTCAACGGTTACACGAACACCGACTGGACGGATTTTGTCATTTCTCTTCCGAAGGAGTACATCGACTTCGCACTTAAGATTCATTCCGACATGCTCTTCCACTCCAACTTCCCTTCGGCCGAAATGGATAAGGAGCGGCAGGCGGTCGACGAAGAAATCAATATTTCGGAAGACAATCCACTTGGCAAGGCGTATCGAACGTCGGTAATCACGCTGTATGGGAAGCACCCGTATTCCAAGAATGTGCTGGGGACCAAGCAGAACGTGGATAATGTCCCGCGCGATTCGGTCTATGCCTATTACAAGCGGTACTATGCGCCGAACAACATGACGACGGTGATAGTCGGGGATATCGATGCGGCGAAGACGCTGGAACTGGTGAAGAAGTATTTTGCCGATGTGCCAAAAGGATGGGAAGCACAGGACCGGTACGTTGATCCACCGCAGCGATCCAAAGTTGACACGCTGGAAATCAAGAAGGATGTCAATCAGGGGTACTTGATGCTCATGTCCCTTGGACCGAAGGCGGATAGTCCCGATCACTATCCGCTGGTACTGGCTTCGGCAATTCTCGGAGACGGCGAGTCCAGTCGGCTCTACAAAAAACTTCAGGACGAGCAGGGGCTGGTAACATCGATTTCATTCGGCTTTAACGATTACAAGTATGAAGGGAATCTGACCGCCTACGCGACCCTTGACCCGGCCAGGATGTCCGAGGTGGAAGCCGGCATCAATGCGGTACTGGAAGATGTCAAGAAGAACGGTTTCACTGAAGCGGAGCTTCAGAAGGCGAAGAACAAAGTCCGCACCGACTTCTATGCATCGATCGAACGGAATCTCGACTATGCCGATCGCGTCGCGCAGTATGATTCCTACATTGGGTACCAGTTTGTAGAGGGATATCCTCAGGAAATCGCCAAAGTGACCCTCGCGCAGCTTAACGAAGCGGCGCGCAAGTATCTGAACACTGACTCATATGTCAAGACAATGGTGGTGCCCAAGTGAAAAAGGTGATCTGTTTTATACTGGCAGCCACCCTGTTGGTGGCGATAGCGAGTTGTTCCAAGAAAGAAGCATCAACTGAACTGACTTTCAGTGCGGACAACTATGCCAAGACGACACTGCCAAACGGCATCCAGGTGATAGTCAATCAGGACAAGACGACTTCGCTCTCAGCAGCTCGAGTGCTCATAGGCGGAGGAGTCACGAGCGAGACTTCGGCCACCAACGGTGTTAGCAACCTGATGGTCAGAATGCTGTTGAAAGGGAATGCGGGAATGACGGCGGCGCAGATAAGCGAACGGCTTGACTTTCTGGGAGCGAGCGTTTCGGCCGATTGTTTCCGTGATTATTCGGCGCTGACGATCTCATCTCTTTCCGAGAATTTCGATCAAGTGCTGGAGATCATTTCAGCGTCGCTTACCACTCCCACGTTTCCGGACGCTGAGCTCACCAAGCTGAAAGCGGAAGTGGACGGGGATATCAAGGGGACCAAAGACAACCAGACGCAGGTGTCGAGCGACCTGTTCTGGAAGACGATCTATGGTGACCAGGGGTATGGACTGCCGACCATTGGGACTTCCGAGTCAGTCGCGCGAGTGACCATGGACGATATCAAGAAGCAGTACCAGACATATGTCGGCGGGAAGAACATGGTAGTGGCAATTGCTACGGACATACCGGCCGAACAACTGGGAGCGCTGATATCGAAGCGATTCGGCGGGATCAAGGCCGAAGCGACCAAAGCCGCACCGCCTTCGGTTGCATTGCAGGATGCGAAGGAAGGATTCATTCCGTTCCAGCGAAACCAGTCGTTTGTGTACATGGGATATGCGCTCGACCGTGTAAATGCCAAGGAGGCAGCCTGTTTGGGACTTTTGAATCAGGTGATGGGGGGACCGGTGGGTTCGCGCTTGTGGGGACTCAGGCAGAAGGAAAAGCTGGCCTATGCAGTGTACACGCAGTGGATTCCGAGCAACCATTCGTCGGTCTTCAGAGCCGCTATCGGAACCGACACTACGAAGATCACGCAGGCGCTGGCATCGTTGAATCGCGAGTGGAGCAAACTGCTCGACTCCGGGATCACGCCGCTGGAATTATCCGATGCCAAGGTCAATTTGAAGAACAACTTGATCTACGGTATCGACCGGAAGATCGGCCGAGCGAGCAACATGGCGTTCTACGAGTATATCGGTTATAGCTATCGATACATTCTGGATCAGATCGCGCTTGCGGATCAGATCACTCTCGAAGACGTGAATGCATTCGTGAAGTCGCGTCTGACGTCGGATCGTCAGTACCTGGCGATAGTCGGCAAGAAATAGCAACCGGTTTCGGGCTCGGTGCCCGAATCAAAGTCGATCAAGTGACCGCTGTCGGGAAACCGGCGGCGGTTTCTCTTTGGGAGGAGTTAGCGGACAATGTACTCGCGTACGACAGTCGTCTGGATACCGCCGCGGGAGTTGAAGACACCCTCGAGGCGGGCGCGTCTCGGACGGACGGCGGCTACGATGTCATCGAGAGCGCGGTTCACGACGTTTTCGTGGAATATCCCTTTGTTGCGATAGACCAGCAGGTACTCCTTGAAGCTTTTGAGCTCAAGGCAGAGCTGGTCGGGAACGTAGGTCAGAAACAGGTGGGCATAGTCCGGCTGACCGGTCTTGGGGCAGATACAGGAAAACTCAGGAATCGACATCTTGATTTCGTACTCCCGGTCCGGGTAGATATTGGCAAAGGTTTCGATCTCGGGGGTTTTCCAATCCCGGATATCCTTCTGGAGCCCTTCGTATTGTGACTGTTCCATGTAAATAATATAGGTGCTCGAAGCGTGCAAATCAAGCGGGCGGCGCCCCTTATTCCGATTGCCGAAACAGCCGAAATGGAGTACTTTAGTCTTCCTCCGCGGCAAGATTGCCGCCGGATTAGAGTGATCTGAGAATACTGCATTACCATGGTCAACCAGAGTCAGACAACCAACAAGCGGGCTGTTGTTCTTTTGAGCGGCGGAATCGATTCATCGACCACCGCGGCGATTGCCATACGAGACGGGTATAGTGTATACGCGCTTACGTTTGACTATGGCCAGCGACACCGGTTTGAGTTGGAGTCGGCGAAGAGAATCGCCGAGACACTGGGTGCCGTACATCACAAAATAATCACGCTGGACCTTCGGCAGATTGGCGGATCGGCGCTGACCGATCACATCAAAGTGCCAAAATCGCGTGATCTGGAAGAGATGGGAAAGTCAATTCCTGTGACCTATGTACCGGCGAGAAATATGATCTTGCTCTCGGTGGCCGTTGGCTGGGCAGAAGTGGTCAATGCCAATGCGATCTTCATAGGCGCGAACGCGGTAGACTATTCCGGGTATCCTGACTGCCGACCGGAATTCCTGGAAGCATTCGAGATGATGGCTAAATTGGGCACGAGGCGAGGAGCGGAAGGATCGCCTATTGCTATTAAGGCGCCACTCGTGAACCTGAGTAAGGCTGAGATTATTCGTGCGGGTGTCGAATTGGGTGTGGACTACGCGCTGACTACCAGCTGTTACGACGCCCTGCCGGATGGTGCAGCGTGTGGATCGTGTGACAGCTGTCTTCTTCGGAAAAAGGGTTTTGCAGAAGCCGGAGTTCCGGATCCCACAACCTATGTCGGGCAGGGGCTATCCAAATGAAGTACACCCCGCAGCTGGCAACCACTCCAGTCGTGACGAGCACGAGTCTCCCGATCTCGGAAATGTTCCATTCGATTCAAGGGGAAGGAAGATATGCCGGTACCCCGGCGGTATTTATCCGGACCAAATTCTGCAATTTGGGGTGCAGTTGGTGCGATACCCGGTTCACATGGGATAAAGATAAAATCGAAGTCGGCGAAGAGGTAGGGTGCAGCGATATTGCGACTCGGGCAGTAGGGCTGTTACCGGCTGGATCTCGTGCCGAGGAAACGCACATTGTCATCACCGGTGGCGAACCGATGTTGCATCAGACAGCGATTCCATCGCTCGTTACGGAACTGCGCCGAATGGGATTTACGTTCTTTGAGATAGAAACGAATGGCACGATCAGTCCAACCGCCGAAGTTCAAGCCGCAATTTCCTGGTGGAACTGCTCTCCGAAGCTGGGGAATAACAATGTCGCGCGAGAATTGAATCTGGTTCCCGATGCGCTGCATGTAATCAACGGAACTGACCGAGCTGATTTCAAGTTCGTCGTACGATCCGAAGAGGACATTCACGAGATCGAAAGAGATTTCCTGCCGCATATCTCGGCAGACAGAGTCTATCTCATGCCGGAAGGATTCACCCAGAGGAAGCAATTGGAAATGACGCCGGTGGTGATGGAATTGTGTCGGCGCTATGGATATCATTTTTCTCCCCGGCTGCATGTGCTGGCATGGGGAAATGAACGGGGCCGTTGAGCCCTTTCAGGAATCTTATGAAAGTTAGATTGACCAAAGAGTTTCGCTTTGAGGCGTCGCACCGACTGGCGCACTTGCCTTCAGACCACCCCTGCTATCGATTGCACGGCCACAGTTATCGGGTAGAAATCGAAGTGTATGGAGAAGTGGACCAGGCGACCGGGTTTCTGATCGACTACGGGGATATCAAGAGGATCGTTAAACCAGTAATTGCTCAGCTGGATCATCATCATCTGAACGACATCGACGAAATGCAGACGACATCGGCAGAGCACATCGTCTATTGGATCTGGAATCAACTGAAGCCGCACTTGCCCCAATTGAGCAGAGTCACGCTGTTTGAGACAGACAGCACGAGCTGTGAATATCGCGGCGAGTGATACACTCAGCCAGTTATTCGACTGACAACTGAAGAAATCGGGTGCTGGATCACTGACCGCGGTCGGCACCATGGCAGTACCCGCAG
>JBATNE010000288.1:0-1542 GCA_049290195.1 Candidatus Zixiibacteriota bacterium | reverse complement strand
GGGGACTGATAAAGAATGATAATGCCAGTAACAATAAAAAAAAGGAAGAGCAGAGTGCCCATGTTTTTGAGAAGTTTTTCCATAGAAGTTGTCTAGAATGAGTTATTTTTTGGAACGAAAGGTAGTCTCTACCCTATCAGAAAAACACTCTATGTTCAAGTCTCGAGTCGAGAGCCTTTGACGCTTACTTTTTTGACTTGCCAGTGTTTTTTGAGTCTCATTCACAAACTGGTGCGAAGGGGATTTCCCGAGAAAGGTTCGAAAAAAATGAGAGAGAAACGCTTTTTGCTGATCGACTGAGAGCCGGAGCAGCATCCTTCGATCAAAAGCCCAGGTTTGGGCACGGATTTTCCAAATGAGCGGATGCTCACGGGTAGTCCGCTTGAGAGTTTGAGCGGTCCGTGCGAGTGAAGTGATGATGTTGGGATTGAATTCCTTAGCGAGGAGAGGCAACAAAACATGTCGGATTCTATTTCGGGTAAAGGCTAAATTGGTATTTGAAGTGTCAGAACGAAATAATGTTCCGGTTGCCTCGAGGAAATCGGAGAGCGTTTTCTTTGAAAAAGAAAGGAGGGGGCGCACGATAGTTGGTCGGCTCATGAGTGGGGCGAGTCCACGGATGCCTGTCCCTCGGAGGAGATTGAGAAGCAGTGTTTCCGCGAGATCATTTTGGGTGTGGGCGGTGACAATAGTATTGAACCGGTACTGTTTCCGAAGTTTTTCAAAATAGGCGTAGCGAATATCACGGAGCTCTTCCTCCTGGTTTCTTTTGAACCTCTTTTTTGATTGAAGGACAGAGACAGGGATCGAATGAAACTTTCCTCTCTGGCGAACCAGGGCTTCATCGAGAGCCGAAAACTCACCGCGTAATCCATAGTTGACATGGGCGATACGAAGTTCCCAACGGTACTTTTTTTGCAGGAGAACAAGGAGCTCTAGGAGGGCAATACTGTCTCCTCCTCCCGAAACTGCAATAAGGATTTTTGAACCATGAGGAAGGAAGTTATTTTCAGCGAGTGCATTCTGAAAACGTCGAACGAAAACCAAGCCAGCACGTGTTTCAGTCAGCTTCTGAACTGCCTTATTTTTCGAGATGGGACTCGATTATAGTTTTGAATTGAGCGATCGCTTCGTTGAGTTTCCCCTCTTCGTTTTCAATGGTGTAGTCATAGATATCTAAGTGTTTGAGCCATTCCCTTGTATATTCCATGCGCTCTTGAAAATAAGCTTCATCCTTTCCTTTATCACGCGCACGGAGTCTTTTTTCAAGAATTTCAAGTGGTGCCGAAATAAATAAAGCAAGAATTTCTGGGTAGCTTTTTTTAATTGTGATAACACCTTTCCAATCAACTCTCCAAAGCGCAATTTCCCTGTTTCTGTAATTCGTTTCAGTTCAGCATGCGTGACGCCGTAGAGCGCCCCGTTTTCATTGGTAGAATATTCGGCAAAGTCACCAGCAGCAATACTTTCTTCAAATTTGGCACGAGATTGAAAGTAGTAGGGGTTTCCTTCTGATTCTCCAGATCGCTTTGCGCGCGTAGT
>JBATNE010000287.1:0-5900 GCA_049290195.1 Candidatus Zixiibacteriota bacterium | reverse complement strand
GACTAAGGCTGTCAGCGACCTTCTTGATATTCGCAAGAAGGATGGGAAGTCAATGTCGGCCGATATGAAAAAGCGGCTCGGCATTCTGGACAAAACGGTGGAACAGGTAGAGAAGAAGAGTGCCAACGCCGTGCAGATCTATCGAACCAAGCTCAATGAGCGGATCAACACCCTGTTGGCCGGAACCGGACGGGAAAATGTCCGGGTCGAAGAAGAGATCACCATTTTCGCCGACCGCACTGATATCACCGAAGAGATCACCCGCTTCCGCAGCCATCTTGAACTGTATAGCACGACTTTGGACCAGAAAGAACCGTCGGGCAAGCGGCTCAATTTCATTCTGCAGGAGATGAATCGCGAAGCCAATACGATCGGCTCCAAGTGCGCCGATTTCGATGTCTCCAATCTGGCCATCGTCCTGAAAGAGGAAATCGAAAAACTTCGTGAGCTGGTACAGAATGTCGAATGACGTTCGCGTCCGACAGGGCCGTACTATGGACCACCCCGGAACGATCCTGATTGTCTCGTCCCCGTCCGGTGGAGGGAAGACGTCGATTTGCCGGCGCCTTCTGTCTCGAACTCGCCGAAGTCAGGGTTGGACATTTTCGGTTTCTTACACGACGCGCAAGCCGCGGGTGGGAGAACGGAATGGCCGGGAATATTACTTTGTGTCAGATGACGAGTTCAAGCGTAAGATCAAGGGCGACTACTTCGCCGAACATTTCAAGGTCCATCGTTTTCAGTATGGCACTCCCCGCGGACCGCTCGAACAGGTGATTAAGAATGGGGGGGTGATGCTGTTGGATGTCGATGTCAACGGAGCGTTTGCCCTGAAGCGCGAGTACCCGCAGGCGATTACCGTATTCATTCTCCCGCCATCCGTGCGGGAGCTTCGGCACCGGCTGAGACAGCGTGGGACCGAAACTAAACAGGACCTGGCGGTCCGATTTGAGAATGCCAAGAAAGAGATGCAACTCTTTCATCGTTTTGACTATGTCGTTATTAATAAAGAGCTTGACACGGCTGTGAGTGAAGTACTGGCCATTGTTTCGGCCGATCCATGCCGTGTTGACCGAGCAGATCTGGAACAAATTCGCGCCTTCACAGTTTAACGAAGCCACAGGAGAGAGAATTATGATGAAACTTGTGAACATTGAAGACGTCGACCGCATGACGAGCAACCGGTACGAAGCGGTAATCGTCGCCGCACAGCACGCCCGTCACCTTAACGCTGTGCGACTAGCCAAGTTAGCCCGCCTTGGCGAGACCGAAAACACCGCCATCGACATCGAATCCCGGAAAATTACGATGGTTTCGCTTCGGGACCTGACCGAGGGTAAAGTAAAATTCGTTCGCTCCGATACGAAATAAATAACTGTGGTATGTGACCGTCTCACATTGGAGCTGCATGGCAAAGAATGTCCTCATAGTTGAGTCCCCGGCCAAATCTCGGACCCTGACCAAGTTTCTGGGTGACGATTTTGAAGTCCTCTCCACCATTGGACACATTGTCGACCTCCCCAAGTCTAAACTTGGTGTCGATGTCGCGAACAAGTTCGAACCGGACTACCACGTCATCAAGGGTAAAGAGAAAGTAATCGCCGAACTCAAGAAGGCGGCCAAGAAGGCTGACAAAGTCTATCTGGCTCCCGATCCTGACCGCGAAGGTGAGGCTATTGCCTGGCACGTGGCCAATGAACTGAATGTCGCCAAGAAGAAAATCGTCCGTGTGACGTTCAACGAAATCACCAAGTCCGCAGTCACGAACGCAATCAAGAATCCGCGCGATATAGATATCAATCTCGTGAACGCCCAGCAGGCGCGTCGTGTGCTCGACCGACTGGTCGGCTACATGGTTTCGCCGTTCCTCTGGAAAACGGTTGCCCGCAATCTCTCCGCGGGTCGTGTCCAGTCGGTGGCGCTTCGCCTTGTCTGTGAACGGGAAGAAGAGATCAAGAGTTTCGTCGCGCAGGAGTACTGGCAGATAGCCGCTCTACTCGGTGCGACTTCCAAGAAGTCAGACAGCTTCCAGGCCCAGCTTTACAAAATCGGCGACGAGTCGGTCATAAAGGCCGGCGAAGAAGGACCGGGCAAGGTTCTGATCTCCTCCAAGGAGACCGCCGACAAGATTCTGGCAGAGTTGAAAGAACAGTCCTACAAAGTCAGCTCGATCAAAGACTCTGAACGGATCCGCCGTCCGCTGGCGCCGTTTATTACCTCGACTCTCCAGCAGGAAGCCGCCAAAGCGTATGGCTTCTCGCCTAAAATGACCATGTCAATCGCGCAGGCGCTCTATGAAGGTGTCGAGATGGGTTCGGAAGGACCTACCGGTCTCATCACCTACATGCGTACCGATTCGACCCGTCTTTCGCAGGACGCTCTGGATGCCGTGCGCGAGCACATTAATAGCAACTATGGCCCGGACTATCTCCCGGCCAAGCCGAATTTCTACGGCAAGAATTCCGGGGCGCAGGATGCTCACGAAGCTATCCGCCCGACCTATGTAGAACTTCCGCCCGAGAAAGTGCGCAAGCACTTGTCTCCGCAGCAGTTCAAGCTGTATAGCCTTATCTGGAACCGGTTTGTCGCCTGCCAGATGACCGACGCCAAATTCTCGGTCCGCACTGTGGACATTGCTGGCGGACGGTTCATTCTCCGCGCTACCGCCCAGCAGCTGAAATTCGATGGCTTCCTTCGTGTCTATCACGAAGAGAAGGAGCCGGATGAAAACGGAAACGGCGAAAACGGATTCGAGAAGATTCCGCCGCTCAAGGAAGGACAGAGCCTCAATCTATTGGATCTGATCCCGACCCAATCCTTCACTCGCCCGCCGGCCCGATACTCGGAAGCTATGCTGGTCAAGCGGATGGAAGCCGATGGTATCGGCCGACCGTCAACCTATGCCAGCATCATCTCCGTGATTAAAGAGCGGAAGTATGCCGAACTGAAAGAACGCAAACTCTGGCCAACCGATCTCGGTATGGCGGTCAATAAGATACTCGTCGAGCACTTCCCGGATATTTTCAATGTGGCCTTCACTGCCAACATGGAAAAGGAACTCGACTCGGTAGAAGAAGGAGCCGATGACTGGGTCAAGGTCGTGAACGATTTCTACAAACCGTTCAAGAAGACCATGGGTCAGCTCGACAACAAGCATGTCGATATCAAAGAGTCGCTCCAGGAAGTGACCGACATTGCTTGTGAAAAGTGCGGATCCCCAATGCTCGTCAAGTGGGGACGGAACGGCCGCTTCCTCGCTTGTTCCGCCTACCCGGACTGTCGCTCCACTCGACCGCTGCCGGAAGAGGAAGCACAGAGTAAGACCGACGAAAAGTGCGAGAAGTGCGGATCGCCGATGGTGATCAAATCAGGTCGTTTCGGCCGATTCCTGGCCTGTTCCGCCTATCCGGAATGCAAGACCACTAAACCTCTGACACTTGGTATTCCGTGCCCTAAGCCGGACTGCAAAGGGCAGATCATGGAAAAGCAGACCAAGGGGAAGCGGATTTTCTTTGGCTGCAGTAAGTATCCGAAGTGCGATTTCGCCAGTTGGGATCGCCCGGTGAGCACTCCGTGCCCAGTCTGCCAGCACCCTTATTTGGTGCAGAAGTCGACCAAGGCCAAGGGGGACTACATGAAGTGTCCGGAATGCGGTCACGAAATCCACGAAGAGGCTCATGACAAGAAGCCGGCCGAGAACCACACCGCGACTTGACAATAATCAGACGTTACTGCGGGTCAATCGCTGCAAAAGCGGTTGACCCGTTTTTTGTTTAGGGGTAGCTTTAGCACATGTTGAAGAAAGCGCTCGAAGGATTCCTCAAGGAACTCGCCACGGTGAAGCGTCGGTCACTCAAAACAGTCGATGCCTACAGCCGTGATTTGTATCCCTGGGTGAATTTCCTGGAAGAGAACTATGCAAAAGTAGCCGGTGGTGCCAAGAACGACCCGCTCTACTTGAGGATGTATCTGAGGAGCAGAGTTGAAGCCAAAGTCTCGAATCGTTCGCTGGCTCGCTTTCTCTCGGCGCTTTCGATGTTTCAGAAATATCTTGCTCATCAGTCCAAGTTTCAGGAGTACCTATTCAAGCTGCCGCGAATCAAATACAGCGGGAAGCTTCCGTCATTTGTTCCACAGGGTGACGTCCAGAAGCTGTTCGATCACGACAATGCCCGTGAGGACAAGAACAGCTATCCCTATTGGCGAGACTATCTGATGGTCGCGCTCTTGTATGTCACCGGCCTTCGACGTGAGGAACTGTCGGGGCTCAAGTTATCCGATGTGGAATTGACCCGCGGGCTGGCGACTACCATTGGAAAAGGAAACAAAGAGAGGGTTGTCCCGATAGGGGATGCTACGATTTCCGATCTGAAGAGATACATGGATGTCCGTTCCGGATTTGCGCAGTCATGCGGAAGCAGTTCACCGTATCTTTTCTTGAACCGCGAAGGACAGAGGCTCTCGGTTCGCTCAATCGACCGGCTCGTCAAGCAGTTCGGCCGGGTTCACGGCCTCAATTTCACGCCGCATACGTTGCGGCACTCTTTTGCCACTCATTTGTTGGAGAACGGGGCAGACTTGCTCCTGATAAAGGAAATTCTCGGACATGCATCGCTGTCCACCACGCAGAAGTATACTCACGTAACATCGGAATCGATGAAGAGAGTCTACCAGACGGCGCATCCCCGGTCCGGTTCGAAACGCTGAAAGGCCCATATGCAATACCACGCCACTACCGTATTAGCTCTCATACACAATGGAAAGGCGGCGATTGCCGCCGATGGTCAGGTGACCTTCGACGATGTCATCGCCAAATCGAAAGCGCATAAGATCAGAAAACTGCAGGACGGCAAGATCATTGCCGGATTCGCCGGCGCAGCTGCCGATGCGCTCGCGCTGTTTGAGTTGTTTGAGAGAAAGATCGAGCAATTTCCGGGCAATTTAGCCAAGGCATCAGTGGAATTGGCAAAGGAATGGCGCACTGACAAGACGCTGCAAAAGCTGGAGGCGGTGATCGCGGTCGCGAACGACCAGAACATTTTCCTGATCTCAGGGAATGGCGATGTCCTCGAGCCGGATGACGGAATTGTCGCGATCGGATCCGGCGGATCATACGCGCTGGCCGCAGCCCGCGCTCTCATCTTCGCCAATCCCAAAATGACCGCCGACAAGATTGCCGTCAAGGCATTGGAAATCGCCGGCGATATCTGCATCTACACAAACAAGAACATTACCGTTGAGATGATTAAGTAAATGAAGAACAATTCTCCGACCCCCAAAGAAATAGTCGAACATCTGGATAAGTATATCATCGGGCAGGCCAACGCCAAGAAGTCAGTGGCCATTGCGTTGCGTAACCGGTGGCGCAGACAGAACGCTCCGGAAGACATCCGCGATTCCATCATGCCGAACAACATTATCATGATTGGACCGACCGGTGTCGGGAAGACCGAAATCGCCCGCCGCCTGGCCGATCTTGCCCGCGCGCCGTTTATTAAGGTCGAAGCTTCCAAGTTCACCGAGGTCGGCTATGTCGGCCGTGATGTTGAGTCCATGGTGCGCGACCTTGTCGATATCGGAGTCAACATGGTCAAGGTGGAGAAGTCAAAAGACCTCAGCGAAAAGGCCGATGTGAACGCCATCGAACGCATTCTGGATATTCTCCTGCCACCTGTGCCGGCAGTGACGCACAGTACGCCTGAAGCTCCGCCGCCCGTTGAGGTCGGTCCCAGTACGCGCGACAAGTTTCGCCAGAAACTGATCGATGGAAAACTGGATGACAGGGAGATAGAACTGGATACACCGCAAACCAATTTCCCGGTGGTGGAGGTATTCTCGCCTATGGGCATGGAAGAACTCGGCGTCAATTTCCAGGAACTCCTCGGCGGACTGATGCCCAA
>JBATNE010000286.1:0-7832 GCA_049290195.1 Candidatus Zixiibacteriota bacterium | reverse complement strand
GGTCAAAGAACCCCTGGCCAAAGTAGCCCGGGCGATCGAAAAGTCGGCGCAGGGGGAGAGCGTCCACGAAACGGTCAATGTCGGTGCCGATGAGCTGGGGGAACTGAGTGAATCGGCCAATCGGCTGTCGAATGCCCTCTGGACCAGTCGCGAACAGGTGACGGAAGTCAACAATCGTCTTGTCGAACTCAATCAGTCGCTGGCGCAGTCACGGTTGTTTCTGTCTGCTCTTATAGACAGTTCGCCGCTCTGCATCATGGTCAGTGACCTTAGCGGACGAGTCCTGATTTTCAATCAGGAAGCGTCAGCCATCTTTCAGATCGATCGAACCGAAGCCCTCACGCGCAATGTCCACGACCTGCTCTATTTGACCGCTCATCAGAACGAAGAAATCACGGCGGTCGATCATGAGTTTGAAGCGGTCGGTCGCAAAGGGACAGGCGAGACCTTCCCGCTCTATATGATCACCAGCCCGCTGCAGGATTCCGAAGGAAAGACCTGGGCTCGGCTGTTTATCGCCCGCGACATTACCGAGAGCAAGAGTTTCCAGGAAATGATGATTCGTCTCGACCGCTATTCCACCCGCGGCGAAATGGCCGGCGAAATCGCCCACGAAATAAATAACTATCTGGCCGTGCTTGGCGGTAATGTCGAGTTGCTGCCCATTCTCCTTCGCAAGGGAGACCAGGAGAAGATCGCCAGGAAACTCGACTTGATGAAAAACACGGTGGACCGGATCGCAAAATTCACTGACGGCCTGATGGACAGTGGCGACGAACAACTTCGTCTCGAACCCTGCAATCTCAACCAGGTGATTGAAAACGTCATCGCCTTCCTGAAACCGCAGAACAAGTTTGATGCAGTAGAAATCTCCGCTTCGCTGGCGATGGATATTCCATTGGCCAGGGCCGACTCCGGTCAGCTTCAGCAGCTGTTGGTCAATATCGTCAACAATGCCGCCGACGCCTTCGCCGGTCATCCGGAGAAGGGTCACTTGACTATCGCGACTTCCTGTCCGCCCGGCCGCGAACGCCCCTGCGTTCGGATGGAAGTCTCCGACAATGGTCCCGGCGTTCCCGAAGACAAGATTCCGCTTCTGTTCGACAAGCGGTTCACCACCAAGCGCCGTGGTCACGGTATCGGACTCATTACCTGCCGGAAAATCGCCGACGCCCATCAGGGAAGAATCGGCTATGAATTCCGCGATGGCGCCATGTTCTGGATTGAGATTCCGCTCGAGCCGGTCGCCGAGGTCTGTGATCCGGAAACGACCCAGGGCGTGCCGATAGTCGCCGAATAACTTTAGCTTGCCGTACGCACGCTTCCCCGATAGTTTCACTTCATGCCGGCCAACCGGAAAACCCCCTCAAACCGTTTCGATAAACGGATACAGATTGTCTCGGTCCTTACACCGGCTGTTCTGATATTCATTCTTACCTGGATCGCCATTCGCGAAAGCCGAAACGACAGTTACTCCCTACTCCAGAGGCAGGGAGAGGCATTCACCAATGCTCTGGCCGAAGCGGCCAGCAATGCCATAGCCGCCGAAGCTAACTACGATCGACTCGTGCAGAAACGGTATTCCGACCTCGTTTCAACCGTCCTCGATTTCGACCTCCGCAAAGTCACGGTCGATCAGCTGGCCGGATTTGCGCAGGACCATGATCTACGTTCAGTCTTTCTATTCAAACGGGATTCCACCATGGTTGCCGGCGCATCGATCAGCGGCGACCCGGCCACGCCCCCGGTCTTTGTCAAAAAAGAGATAGAGTCTCTTATTGCCCAGCCCGAGAACAAATTCACTCAGCTGCTCGATCACGATGACAAGACCGATGAGGACACGCAGTATTTTCTGGAGATAGCCAATACGCTCGATTACGTCGTCGTCGTGGCGGCCGATGCCCGCTATTACAGCGAAGCTATTCGCGAGACCGGAATCGGCTTTTTGGCCCAGCGGATGGCGCAGGAACCGGGGGTGGAGTACATCATCTACCAGACCACCGACGGCATCATCTTCTCTTCACGACCAATCACTACAATTCTCTCTATAGAATCTGATCCTTTTCTCTATGATGCGCTCCAGTCGGACTCCGTCACGGCTCGCCAGTACACGTTTCAGGATCAGCAGGTGCTGGAGATTGTCAAACCGTTTACCACCGCCCAGTACCCCTATGGCCTCTTCCGGGTCGGCGTGTCATTGGATAAGTATTACGCCGTCTCGCGCGGCTACGATATCCAGATGATCCTCGTTTCGATCATTCTGGTCATTCTCGCGACCCTCTCAATTTTATATCTCAGTAGCCGTCAAAAGCGCCGCCTGATCAGCCAGCAGTACAGCGACATCAAGTCACTCAATGATCGCATTTTCGAACAGATGCGGGTCGGGCTCGCCGTGATCGGCGATGACGGCATCGTCCGTGCCGCAAATGCCGCCATGGATCGTGCCCTCGGTAAGTCGGCTTTGGTCGGGAAGAACTGGAACGAGGTTATCGGCATTGACGAATTGAAAACCGATGCCATGGCCGCCGCCGGTCAAGCGATAGAAAAGGAAGTCGCATATCAGACTTCGACCGAGACCAAGTCACTGTTGGTCGCAGCGTCGCAGGTCAAGCTCGAAGAGTCCGGAAGTTTCTCGGCGGTGGTGATTGTCTACGATGTCACCCGCCTCCGCACCTATGAACGGGATTCGGTTCGTCGCGAACGGCTCTCCGAAATGGGGAATCTCGCTGCCGGTGTCGCCCATGAAATCAGAAATCCGCTCAATACTATATCCATAGCCGCTCAGCGACTCGCCGCGGAATTCTCTCCTCAGGAGAACAAGGAAGAGTACGCGGAGTTTACTTCCCGCATCCGGGAAGAAACCCGCCGCCTCAATGATATCATCACCCGTTTTCTCGCCCTGGCCCGCGATGAAGGGAAGAAGCGGAAGCGACTCGACCTCGCCATACCTATTGATCGTTTCGCATCCCTGATCAACGCCGAGAGTGCAGCGTCGGGTATTACTCTGACGACTGAAGTCTCCGGCAAAGTGCATGTTGAAGCTGATCCGGATGAAATCCACCAGCTGTTGCTGAATCTCTTTAACAATGCCAAGGAAGCGCTCGCCGGCAATCCGGGCAGAGTGTTGATTCGCTTGTCTCAGGAAAACAGTCAGGCAGTCATTCGCTTTGAAGACAGCGGTCCCGGCATACCAGCAGACCTTCGTGCCCAGGTGTTCGCTCCCTACTTCACTACAAAGGAATCCGGCACGGGACTTGGACTGGCGACCGCGCACCGCATTGTGACCGGCATGGCCGGGTCAATTACCGCCGTTGATTCCAGTCTCGGCGGCGCCTGTTTTGATATCCGCCTTCCGGCCGTTTCTCCCCAATAAGACACGGCTCCCCTTGCGGAGAGCCGTCTTATGCACGAACAAATCGTGTTTCGAATTAACCCTTGTTGACCTGCTTCTTCAGCCATTCGGTGCTGACAGATTTCGGACGGGTGATCGGTGTACCCAGAGCGCGGTTCAGCACGAGCTGAGCCAGCATGCCCATGGCGCGTGACACTGAGAACAGAACCGTATAGTAATCGAACTCAGTCAGGCCATAATGGTACAGGATGGCGCCGGAGCCGGCATCGACGTTCGGCCACGGATCTTTCGCTTTACCATGTTTGCGGAGTACTTCGGGAACGATCTTGAATACACGGTCGACCGTCTGGAAGACCGGATCGTTCGGCATGTACTTCTGACCGAAAGCGCGGAAAGCATCGAACCGCGGATCGGTGATGCGAAGAACGGCGTGACCGTAACCCGGTACAACCTTGCCGCTATTCAGCGTTTCCCAGGCATACTTTTCAAGCTGTTCTTCGGTCGGTACGCCCTTGAACAGTTTGATCGTATCCAGTACCCAACCGAGGCATTCCTGGTTGGCAAGACCGTGCAGGGGGCCCGCAAGGCCGTTCAAACCAGCCGAAACGGCATAGTACGGGTCAGACAGAGCTGAACCGACCGTATGGCAGGTGTTGGCCGACACGTTGCCACCTTCGTGGTCCGAATGGAGCACGAGGTAGAGGCGCATCATTGCATACACGTCTTCTTTGTTGAACTTTTCGCCTTTTTTCAGTTTGGGATTGTCAATGCCCAGCATGTGGACATAGTCCGCTCCCCAGTCGAGCTTGGCCGACGGTTTAATCAGCGCGCCCTTTTTGAATTTCATGCGATAGATACCGGCTGCGATCGTATGGATCGTGCCCATGATTCTCATTGAATCTTCAAGCGTGGATTCCCAATACTGTTCCTTGCGCATACCCTTGGTGTAGTTCTTGCGGAACAGCGATTCATTTTCCATCGCCAGAATGGCGGTGTCCAGCATCGCCATCGGGTGCGACGTCTTCGGCATGGCCTTGAGAACTTTCCATACGTAATCCGGAACCTTGCCGGCTTTCTTCAATTCTCTCTGGAAACCAGCCAGTTCGTCCTTGGTCGGACGTTCGCCGGTGAGGAGGAGCCAGAAAATCTCTTCCGGAAGTACATCGCACAGATCCTTGATCGGGATATTGCGAATCACCAGACCGGTGTCCGGTTCCACTACAGAGGTGTCACACACCATCCCTTTGATTCCGCGCATGCCGCCGATTGCCTGTTCGATGTTGACATCGGAAATCTTAATGGCGCCATGTTCTTTAACCAGCACTTTGCGCTCGTCCCGTAATCCCGGGATCTGCTCGGCCAGTCTTTCTTTCAACGTCTTGGCCATGATGAAACTCCTTTTATGATTGAGAGTACGTTCATACTCGTTTTCATATTTTTCACGATGTGAAATGTTTCACATTTCCGACAAAAGTAGTGGTCGTTGCCATTTCTGTCAAGCTGATAACATGGGCAGTAGTGGCTAATATTATTACGGAAGCAGCTTGCCGGGATTGAGCAAATATTCCGAGTCAAAAACGGTCTTGATACCCCTCATGACCCCGATCGTGGCAGGCGAGAACTCCAGTGGAAGGTACTTCTTCTTGGCCAAACCAACCCCATGCTCGCCGGTCAATGTACCACCAAGCCGTATGGTTTCCTTCATGAGCCGGTCAACCCCTTCCTCGATCAGCCTTTTGTCGCTGTCCGACCCGGTAGAGGAGACGAAATAGACATGCAAGTTGCCGTCCCCGGCATGGCCAAAGGCGTTGATCCGTAACGAACTAGCGGCATTCTCCCGCGCCACCCAGCCCACCAGGTCAGGGAACTTGGTGTTCGGGACCGCGACATCTTCTGACACCCGGTACGCCGCTACCGACTTGATCGCCTTGGACAGATTCCGCCGGACTTTCCAGAGCGCCTCCGCTTTAGCCGGATCGGACTCAATCCGGAGATACGAACAGTGGTTGGTCTGGCAAATCGTCCTGATGGCCTCTACCTGCCCCGCTACGCCTGTTTCAGTCGTCTCTAACAGGAGAATAGCGGCCGCTTTATCCAGCCCCTCAGTAGCTTCGTATTGATTCGAGCACGCCGCCGCATCCCCATCCAGGAATTCCAGAATGTTGGGTATAATCCCCGATGTCGTAATATCTGCCACTGTCTGGGCCGCATCCCTAGGCTGGGAGAATGCGACCAGGATTGTCGCTCCGGAACCTTCGATCGCCGGTATCAACCGTACCGCGATCCGTGTGATGATCGCCAGCGTTCCTTCCGATGCGATCAGAATATCCCCGATACAAAATCCAGAGTTGTCCGAGAAGATTCCTGTGCGAAGGATCTCGCCGTTGATCGTCACCGCCTCGAGTCCGATCACATAATCTTTGGTCACACCGAACCGTTTACACCTGAGTCCGCCGGCACCTTCGGCGACATTCCCGCCTATCGATGCTTCGGTGTAGCTCGCCGGGTCAGGGGGATAGCAGAGACCTTTAGCCAACGACGCATCTTGAAGTACTTTGGTAAACACTCCCGGCCCGACAATGGCTAATTGTCTGGTCGTGTCAATGTCAAGCTGGACAAAGCGTTCGGTTGAGATAAGTAAACTACTGCTTGAAGCTACACACCCTCCGGATAGGCCGGTCCCGGCGCCGCGCGGCACGATCGCAATCTGATAGTCACGACAGAAATTGATAGCAGTTACAATGTCCTCGATCGACTCCGCCAACAGCAGTCCCGCCGCCACCGAGACATATTCGGTGGCATCGTGCGAGTAGTTTTCATGTGCGGAGAGATCGAGAATAAGCGATTTGGGGGAGAGAAGCAGAGCGCGAAGGTTCTCCAGGTGCGTGCTCATATTGAACCCGCCTTAGTCCTTCTTGGATTTGCTCTCGGGCTTCGAAGCAGACTTGCTGTCCGATGACGAACTCGACGACGACCCGGAGTCGGATTCTTTCCGTCCCTTGTTCTTGTAGTCGGTCTGGTAGAAGCCTGACCCTTTGAACAGGAAACCGGCGCCGGCGGAAATGATCCGATGCGTCTCTTTCTTGCAGTTTGGGCAGACTTTGATTGGTTCCTCGTGCAGCGACTGAAGTTCTTCAAACTCGTAGCCGCAGGACGGGCACTTGTACTGATAGGTCGGCATGGCATGCTCCTCCTAAGGTTACAGGTTTCGGCCCAAAGAGTGCTAAGTATCAGTCGAATTGAACACCGGGACAAGGGAAAAGTTGCAGGGGGGGAGAAGACCATCTCCTCTGGCGGTGTGTCCTCATGAAGTAGGTCGGCGTTCCGATTCGCCCTGGGCGAAAAGAAACCCGACAGCACAACGACGTCACTTCTTGTAGGTCGGTCCCCGTTTAGGGGCCCGACACTTTCCAAGTTCTGTAGCACACGCGAAGGATGACTTCCGCTACTGTGTTCATGGTTCGACTTCGCTCACCATGACAGACCTGCGCGAGTTGTTTTGTGCCCCACCCTTCAGGGTGGGTTTCATTTCTTTAGCGTTCGTAGGTCGGTCCCCGTCGAGGGGCCCGACACCAGGCTTGACCTACTTGGAATACTCCCTTACCCATGCCGTCCCTTGCAAATTCCCCAACCGAATTGTCACTTTGTTCCCTTCAATCCGCTTCCAAATACGCGCCTCACGCGGACACTCGACCGAATCCGCCACCCCTCCCGGCACCGGATCAAGCGGAGAGTTGATCGCAATCGTATCCTCCACAAAGTGCGTCACGAAATGATCGAGTTGTAGTTTCACATACGGCGAGTTCTGCCGACTTCCTAACAAATGCAAATACCACTTCCCGTGATCTTCGAACGTCCTGCTATGACCTGTGTCGTAGTATCTGAAATATGAGCTATCAGCATTTAGCGTGAGCCGGTCGACTGTACCGCTTTGTTGGTCCATAACATACGTGCCAACCAATTCACCAATCGTCACCGGCTGTATTTTGGGGGCGAGGGAACAGGAAAGGAGGGATGCCGCAAATAGAGTGACAATCAGGATTCTCATGCCACCAGATCAGTCACGGTAAAGAGTAAACTCAACATCTTCCACGTGGCGATCAGGGCTCTTGGTGGATTTTGTGTAGGGGACAACCACTTTGACTTTGGCGGTGCGGACATAGGCCCGCGACTGCGGCGCCAACCCGAGATCGGTTGATATCAACAGCGCGCTTTTACCCGGAGCAATGCCGGTCTTCTTGTGGGCGACGTCGTAGATGAGGGTGTCGAGTCCCACATTGGTTGCGATATAGTCAACCCAGATGTGATTGTCTCGCTCGAAACAGGCCAGCATCAGATTGGCCGTCCCGAATTTCGCCTGGTAAGTCGGGAGACGAGTATCGCCGAATTGCCGCCAGACCGAGTTAGCCACTGCCGCACTACGTTTCGAGTTGCTCTTTGACTCCGAGAGTTTGCAACGCACCATCGAAGTACAGGACAG
>JBATNE010000285.1:0-11604 GCA_049290195.1 Candidatus Zixiibacteriota bacterium | reverse complement strand
GCGACGTGCGATAGTCAGGCTGGAATCCAGAACCGGCAGGAACTTCTGATCATCGAGAAACCAGCGCGCATGACTCCCCTCGACCGGGGCCAGATCGACGTCCGCCCCTCGCACCGGAGACATCATGCAAAGGACAATGAGAATTGCAATCAATCCGATTGGTTTCACGAAGTCAAAATACCGCATAGAGTTCCAAATGCCAACAGCAACTGGCAAGGCTTCCCGTAGTCTGCCCTGACCAACCCGACTCCGGCCAGGGCTTGTGAAACTTTTCCCATTTCCGGTTGACAAGGCGGCTCCATCCGAGTAACTTCCGAAAGTCGAGAAAAATTACTCTATTTAGACTGGAGAGTTATGGACATCTTCGAATATGCCATGCAAATGGAAACTGATGGCCGCAGTTTTTACACGGAACATGCTGCCAAAGCTACGCAACCGGAACTGAAGAGAATCCTTCTGGAACTCGCCGACGATGAACTCAAGCATTACAACTTGTTCAAGGCTCTTCGCGACGGTCAGCCGGCCGAATACAAAGAAGCTTCCAGGACCAGGATTCTGGCCACGCTGAAGAACGTGTTCCAGGAAATCAGTGCGACCAACAAGGATTTCACCTTCGGCTCCGATGCCCGCAAAATCTGGGAACAGGCGCGCGAGGTCGAGAAGAAATCCGAAGCATTCTATCGTGAGCAGGCGACTATGGTCGACAAACCGAATCAGCGCGACGCTCTGGTGAAGATCGCCGATGAAGAACACCGCCACTGGGTGACCCTTCAGCATGTGATCGACTTCATCGAACGCCCGGCCCGGTTCATCGAAGACGCCGAGTGGTCACATCTCGAAGAATAGTCTTCGAACGTATCCCAAGAAACTGAGCAAAGAAAAACCCGCCCTCAAAGGCGGGTTTTCTCCTGGTATTCTAGAACAGAACTGCCGCTACAATTTCAAATCGACCATCTCCATGAGACGCGATAGCTCACTCGGGAAGAGAAACCGCCAGTCCCCCGGCTTCAGATTGCGCGTCGTTATCCCGGCGAATTCCACACGGCGCAGTCTTTCCACCGGATGACCAACCGCCTTGCAGAGCTGCTTTACTTCCCGTTTCCGTCCTTCGAAAAGAGTCAGGCGGATGCGGCTCGCCCCGCGCAAAAAGCCGAGAATGTCGACACGCGCCTTGCCGACCGCGCCGTCTTCAAGTTTGATCCCCGACTGAATTTTGGCGCAATCTTCTTTGCGAAACTCCCCTTCGACCAGCGCCTCATACACTTTGGCGACCTGATATTTCGGATGGGCCAGCCGGTAGGCGAGGTCACCGTCGTTGGTGAGCAGTAGTACACCCTCGGTATCGTAGTCGAGACGACCAACCGGATAGACACGATGCGGGAGTTTCTTCAGAAAATTAACCACCGTCTTCCGCTTGAACGGATCGGACAGCGTGGTCATGACATTCGGGGGTTTGTTCAAGAGAACGTACACCTTCTCGCGAACCGGGCGTACTTCCACACCCTCAACTTTGACAATATCGGATTCTTCGTTAATGATGGTACCGACTTTGTCGACCGTAATGTCATTGACGGTGACCAGTCGTTCTTCGATGAGAGCTTCGGCGCCCCGGCGGGATGTAACACCGCACAACGACAGAAACTTGTTGATGCGAACCAAAGATGTCCCTCCAGACAGTTAGTGAAAGACCCGGCCGAAAAAGCGATAGATAACTATTCCGCTTTCTCGGATGCTTCCCATTCGCCGGTTATAGCCGGCTCCTGTTCAGCCTCCCCCTCACCATTCTGGAAATCGTTCTCTTGTGGACCTGAAGTGATTGTCAATTTCGTGTTTGTCGGCGTCTCAATCGACGCCGGCGAGGCCGCGGAAATCAGTTCGTCATATTCATCCCGCTTGGCAGGATCAAATGTACCGTCGGCTATGTTGAGCTTCTGCTCCCCCGGCTCCGGTTCGGTCGCGAGTTCCAGTTCCTGCTGGGGAACCGGCTGGCGCGACGCCACCAACTCTTCGATTTCGGTCATCTTCGGCAGCGACTCGATCGCGTTTAAACCGAAGAACTTGAGAAACTCATCAGTGGTGCCGTACTGAAGCGGTTTGCCGACTGTCTTGGCCCGTCCGACTATCGTGACCATATTCTTTTCGACCAGATTCTGCAGGACACCATCGCAGGCCACGCCGCGGATATGCTCTACTTCGGTCTTGGTGACCGGCTGGCGATAGGCGATAATGGCGATCGTCTCAAGCGCCGCGCGAGTGAGGCGCATTTTGCGATGCCGCGTGAACAGCTCTTCGACATACCCGATATAATCCGGCAGAATATGAAACTGGAAGCCGCCCGCTATTTCGCGGATACGGAATGATGACCCTGTCTCGGCATATCGGGCGTTAAGCGCCTCGACCGTCCCGGTGATACGCGCCACCGTGGCATCTTCGACCACCTGAGCAATACGCCGTGCCGGAAGCGGTTCCGGCGAAGCCATCACGAGCGCTTCGACTATCGACATCAACTGCAAATTTTCCATCAATTAACCTCGGCCCGGGCCAGTGCTTCCATCGGATCGACCAGATCGATATTCCTCTGCGGTGCATCATAGAATTCACCGCGATAAATGCGGAGTTCCGCAAACGGCTGGGACTGCATAATACGAATTCGGCGCGTCCGCGCAAGCTCCAGAATGGCGATAAATGTCACCACCGCCACGATCCGCTTGGACACCGCCTCAAACAGCTCGGTAAAGGTCGCCCACTCTTTTTCCGACAGGGAAGCAACCACGACCTTGATCCGCTCTTCAATCGTGATCTCTTCCGGTACCACTTCATGCACCGTCTCACTCCGGCGCTGCGAGAGGACATCGCGAAACGCGGTGAGCAGATCAAACAGCGTGGTGGCCGGGCTCAATTCCACTTTCCCCTCGACCTGGTGAACCAGTGCCGGCGGGACGAAAGTCTGTTCCTCGGTGAGCGCCTTGTCCTTCAGTATGTCCGATGCTTCCTTATACTTCTTGTACTCCAGAAGCGCCATGATCAGTTCTTCGCGCGGATCGTCTTCATCCGGCTCGTTTTCATCCCGCGGAAGAAGCAGTCTGGCTTTGATATGAATCAGCGTCGCTGCCATCAGAATGAATTCCCCGGCTACCTCAAGATCCAGCGTCCGCATCATATTCAGATACTGGAGATACTGCTGGGTTATGCGGGCGATCGGAATGTCATAAATGTCCACTTCCTCCTTCTTGATCAGATACAGAAGGAGATCCATCGGCCCGGCGAACACATGCAGATTCACCCGGTAATCATTGGTGCTGGCATCGACGACGATATCTTGCATCACGCCTTCTTTCGGTAGTTCATTTTCATATGGTCACGGACCGTTTCCATCACCGCCTGCGCGCGCGCCCGGGCGCGATCGGCGCCATTTGCTAGAACATCCCAGACGAACCCGGGGTTCTTCACCAATTCGGCCCGCTTGTCCCGAATCGGCCTGAGTGCATCATTCAGATTCTTGGCTAACCGCATCTTGCAGTCGACACACCCCAGCTCCCCGGTCCGACAGGGAGGGGCGATTTCATTGACTGCATTCGGCGTGTACACTCGATGTAACAGATATACGGGGCATCCATCCGGATTGCCCGGATCATTCTTCCTGAGCTTTTTCGGATCGGTGAAAAACGTCTTCAGCCGCTTGACGGTATCTTCTTCAGAGAAATCCAGCGGAATATGATTGTTGTACGATTTGGACATCTTCCGGTTGTCCGCCCCGAGTATCAGCGGAATCTCGGTGAACAAAGCTTCCGGCTCTACAAACGTCTCGCCATAAAGCTGATTGAACCGCTTGGCCAGATCGTTGGCCAGCCAAATATGCTTTTCCTGATCTTTCCCGACCGGAACCTTGTGCGCGTTATACAGACAAATGTCGGCCGCCTGGAGAACCGGGTAGCCGAGAAACGCATAGGAATCCAAGAATTCCTTTTTGTCCTGATAGGTAGGGAGCCGTGTAAGGGTCGGCACCGTGATCATGACCGAGAATATCCAGTGAAGTTCTGTGTGCTCTTTGACTTCGGACTGAATGAAGATCGCCACCTTGTCCGGATCGAGCCCGGCCGAAAGGAAATCGATCGCCATCTGGTAGATCCGGTCCTTGAGCCCCGATGTATCTTCGTATTCCCCGGTCAGGCTGTGCAGATCGACTATGCAGCAGTACATGTGGTACTGATCCTGAAGGCGAACCCAGTTCCGGAGCGCCCCTTCCAGGTTGCCGACATGGAGTGACCCGGTCGGCTGCATGCCGGAGAGGATAGTCTGGAGGCCAGTGCCTTTACTGTTTTCCTGCGAAGTCATACTATCTGCGTTCCTTACCGTTAGGCCCCGATGGTAGGTCTGGTTTGTACTCAAATCAAATAAAAATTGGGACGACCCCGGTAATAAATAACTTGCGCTGGGATATGCGTTTTGGGGGCAAGGGATTGCGGAAATCCCGGCCAATCAGCCTTGCCCGAATTTGACTATCCGAAACCCCTTGCATGCCGACTTTGCCCCCCTATATTCAAGTGAAAAGGAGCAGTTCCTATGCGCCTCACTATCCCATGCATCGCCATATTACTACTCTGCGTCAGTTGCAGCGACAAAGACCCAGTTTCCCCGGATGTCGTCTACCCTGTCACAATCCAGGTGCGTTTCCACCAGTCGACTCAAATTCCTGGTACCGGTCACAGCCTTCGCTTTGACCAAATGCCCTATGATGGTCGCCTCCCCAGCGGAGTGGTGGACAGCACGTGGTGGACAAATACAGCTAAGACCCAATGGACTCTGCTTCCATCCGGCGCCAAACTCCATCTGTACGTCTCCGGCGAAATTCCCGACTCAGTGGGCGTGCACTTCGATTGCGCACCAGCAGCCGTCGGCGGCTACTCTTTCCGCATTGTTGAGCTCAATCCGCTACCCTCTGTTCTACTGAGCCCCGTTCCGGATTCCGAGTTAGTCGCGACCGTTGAAGTTGACTTGCTCGATACTCCCGCTCCCGGCGATGCCTGTGGATTCCCATTGGCGCTTGGAAACAGGTGGATATATCTGGACAGCGTCTTCGAGTCAGACACTCTGCTCGAGATCACCACCGACACCATGATGATTGAAGAAGAATTCACCGATCTCAATGGCCACTGGTGGGTCTGGAAGAGATGGCAGGATCCATTTGGACGGACTTCCATGGTTCGTGGGGACACCATATTCAGTCAGCAGGATGCCTATGCTCCTCTCCCCGGTGGAGCGCCATTCTACTTTATTTCTAAGGAGATCATTCCTCCGGTAGGTGATTCATCCAGATATATGATTATTTTCGGAGGGGACATGGTGACTTACCGCGATGCGGTCAGGCTCCACTCTCCGTTCACTGCTCCAGTCGGCAGTTTTGACAATTGCCTGAAGTTCACCTCTGATTTGGGGTACGTAACCAACACTGAAATTCTGGCACCCGGTGTCGGATTTATTTTTCAGCGCGAAGATTTCACCTATGGTGTTCCTCCGCCCAAGTCATACCATCGCTGGTTGATCTCATACGAATTGCACTAGTGCCGTAGATGGGTGCTTCGCTGCAAAGTATTGTAGGTCGAGGCTCAGCAGCGTTCTTCGGAATGTGAGGCTCGACATCTAGAACACAGAGATTCTTCCGCCCCATCCGTTCTGCCCTTGGTGCCCCACAGCTTGCTGTGGGTTATCGGCGTCAGCGACGTCGAGTGACGTGGGAATCTCAGTTTTTGTAGGTCGAGCCTTCACTGCAAAGTCCGTCATTGCGAACCCCCGCAGACCACTGGTCGAAGGGCCGGGTGGCCCATCCGCTTTGCGGTGGGTTTTTGTCTGGTGCCGCACCCGAAGGGTGCGTTCTTCATCTCGTCGCCTCAAGCGGAGTCGAAAACCGTGAAAAGTAGTAGGTCGGCGTTCCGAATCCCGCCGAAGGCGGGACGAGAAACCCGACACCAGAGTCCGCGTCATTGTTCAACGCGAGCCGCAGAATCCCGCCTTCAATCGGGACGAGGAAGACCGACCAGCGGTCGAAGGGGCATGGCAATCTCAGTGGTTATCTTCAATGCAGCAAAGACCCGCAGTTACAGCTATTGACTAATTGTAAATGCGCAGGGCGCTCCAGTCCAGACAATGTCTGGTAGGGCGAGACTCCGTTGCAAAGTTCGTCATTGCGAATCCCGCAGACCTCTGGTCGAAGGGGTGAAGCAATCTGTCCCCTTGGTGCCCCACAGCTTGCTGTGGGTTATCGGCGTCAGCGACGTCGAGTGACGTGGGAATCTCAGTTCCTTCCAATTCGTTTCCCGTAATCATTGAGCCTGATTTCGTTCTCGGAGCCACAAAGGAAGCACTTCTTATAGGCGAGTATTTCTTTCATGGCCTCTCAGAGGTTCTATCCACAAGAGTAAATAGCCAAATAAATCTCAAAACTCAGATATCCATGAATTATTATTAGCCCCTTAGCGCTGCGATATCGGCAGCCCTATCTAAAGCAATTGCCCGAAGTGCCGCCAACGTAGGGTCAATGGCCGAATCGAAACCGCGATCACCGAACAAAAAGGCAGCCGTTCGAAGACCCGCAATGTTTCGACTAATCGACTCATAGAATTCTATGACTCGAGACATCCGCTCATTCGCCGCAACACCTGTCAGCTCTGTCCAGAACTTATTCAGCAATTCCAAGTTATGGTAAAAGCAATCTGGTTCACCCCACCGGATCGTGCTTGGGTCAGCGGCCGCCAATAAGGCTTGCGTACTGGCGGTAGCAGGCCCGAACCTTCCAGCCAGCCCTCTTCGGTAGGGTAATGACAGTGCCTGCTGTCTGTATTCACCCAAGGTGTTCCCGTCCAAATACCAAGGAGCACGCCCCCACCCATCTTCATCCTCGTCGAATATTCGATGATCAAAGCACTTTACATTGCGATAATTGCCCGAAGCAATGCTACTTACGCCGACCCCTGCCAGCATCAAGGTTTGCTGGTTTGCATATCCCACGATTACTTCCTTTCCAGAGCGCACCAAGCTGAGACATGCGTCCATCAGAGCATATAGGAATACTTCAGAGCCAATTAGAAATGTATTGTCGCCAGGATGATCGTAGACGAGGTAAATGCCTTGAACCGGATAGGCGACTGCCTCATCCAACACATCGTCGAAAGCCGATTGATTTTGTATGACGTCTGGCCCGAGTGCAAGGGTCGAGAAGCTCTTGACTCTACCGTTGATGGAAGACGCATGCTGGGCAAAGGCATGATTCATCCGAAGCCACTGCTCATTTACAGTGTTGGTGAATCGGCCAGGTAATATAACTTCCTCCAGGCCCAACGTTTCTATTTGGTAGGCCATGACGTCGCGACACAACTGCTCGGCGTCAAATTCACTTGTATCAAATTCCTCTTCTGGCCAATATGGGAAAGAGAGAATATCCCTCCTTCGTGTTCGCGGGACATAGAACTGTGGATCGAATAGAATTCTCTTACCGGATTCCTTGAATTGCGGTAAGTACTGTTCTAGCTGTTCACGCGGACATATTCTCGGCGAAAAAATCAATCCATCTGCCTGCCCGCGTCCGAAGATCTCCCCGATCATTCTCAGCATCCCGTATCCCTGCTGAAGCAAAAACATCTGTTAGTTCTCCCATAAAATTGATTCAAATAATTCTAGCGCCATCGCGGCCGACTGGGGCCTTCGATGCGAGTTCTTTTCCATACATCGTCCGATGAAATTTTCCAGGGACTGACTCAGACCATGCTCGGTATTTGTTAGAGGATTTGCGTGAAGAGTTCGGTCGACGACCTCTTCTACAGTGCCACAACCGCTTCGGAACGGGCTGAAGCCAGTTACCATCTCGAATGTCAGTACGCCTACGGAGAAGATATCCGCACAAATCGATATCTTTCGCTTTTCATTTCGAATCTGCTCTGGAGCTCCATACCCTATGGTCATTGGTCCAATTGGCGCTACCGTATTTGTCGCCGAGATCATATCCAGATTTCGAGCGATTCCGAAATCAATGACAACTACGCGAGTATCGCTAACCATCACATTCTCCGGCTTGATGTCTCGATGGACCAGCTTCTTCTCCTCGATGACGAGAAGCGCCCTTAACACGGAACCTATTATCCTGCGAACTTCAGAGCTACGAAGCCTATGATCGCCTGCATCATTTAGCACCTGTCTTAAGGTTCGTCCATCGAAATACTCTTCCAGAACAAATATCGACGGACCCTGTGACGTCGACACATCACCGACGGCGAACACCTTGAGGAAAAAGGGCCCTTCGAGCATTTCAGCAATCTGAATCTCTCGCCTTGCTCGTTCATCACGCATAGACGTGTGGCTAGGAATCAGTTTCAGCACCGACTCTCCGTGGAGTGGGTGTATACAGCGATAGACCTTCTTCTGACCGCCCTCTCCAATTGCTTCTCCCACAATTAGCTCCCCTACCGCGGCGCGAATTTGGTCTACGATAGTGCTATCCAACACTGAGAACCTCGTCTACCACATTCTCATTAATTCTCCAGAGCATCGGCGAGTTAGAAAGCGGTAACTCCGATGGCCGAACTGCTTCTTCAAAAGTACCATCCACTCGATGGGAGATGAGCCCTATGCCAGCTCTGGAGCATTGGCTCGCTACCATTTGCCAAGTTGCGTCTGATAATAGCGGCAGTACTATGGAGCCCTGACCGGCGAACCAGAGGTGACGTTGTGCCTGCTTGATTGCTACTCTCCAGTTGGTGAGCTTCGCTTCAAATACTTCTACCCTCTGGACGACAAACGTGTCTTGAATTGGATTCGGGCGAATGATCGAATTAACTCGAGAGATCAGATTTCTCGATTCCAGCTCCTTACAGGCCCTCTGAATCCTAGCTGGTCCCAGTCCTAACTCCTCGCCCAGTACCACTAGCTCGGATTCACCGACCTGTGCCAGAAATGACATGGCCAAGCCACCCACCTCTGATAAGCCCATTCTGGGTGACCTCGGAAACAATCCGTCTATACGGCGGGAAATTCGATCTGTATCATATTTGACGACTGTGACATCTGGCCGCCCCCAACCGGTTTTCAGCTCTGTGAATACCTTTACACCAGTCCCTGCGGTAGCGGCTCTGCAATAGGAATCGACGAACAACTGCACCAACAGCTCTTCTGTCTCCACTTTTTCCAGCATTTGCTCCTGCCTGATCTGTGTATTTGATTCCAACCCCTCGCTCCCCGCTAACTTGAACTGCATTCTACCCCGTGCCCCCGGATGCATGAGAACGAGTCCTTAGAGTAAATCAATCACGGACAATCACTAAGTCAAGTCTGAACATTGCAGTCCCTCCGGGTTTTGCTTGCAGAATAGTGTCCGTCACTGACAGCTACCGTCAGCCATTCCCTCTTCAATCCCGCCCCACACACTTTCCCCTTGCCCACTCCGCCTTGAGTTCACTTCTTTCCCCTCAGGGAGATGAACCTGTGGGACAAAACTTCGCCATTTTCGTCTTAACAATTGCTCTCATGGTATTCGGGGCCCTCGTTTCCTTGCTTGTGGGAGCCTTGGCATACTTCATCCCTCCCGTCAACCGGATCGCCCCATTTTTCCTCTTTGTTCCGCCACTCGCAGTCGCATGCTCCTTGGGTCTCGCGTTCTTTGCAGCATTTATTGCCGGACTGGTCTCAAGTTTTGAGACCAACCAGGGTCTCAGGATGAGCGCGCTCGCGTTCTTGGGAGGATTCGTTATTGGCGGTATGATTGGAATTGCCTTGGGCATTTGGCTATCGATCCGGCTCCGAAGACGTATAATCAACCCCACACCCTGAGTCCCCGTTATGCCTAGTCGATGAGTCCGGCGGAAACTCCTATCTAACTCGCCAACTTCAACTACGGCAATACCCTAATTGTGAATGCGCAGGGCGTACCAGTCCAGACAAGTCTGGCAAAAACTAGCCCAAATCGCGCCAGAAGCTGAGTTCAGCGGTGTATATGGGGGGATCAGTGTCGAGGGGAACCTCCGCCCAAGAGGAGGCAGTAGGTCAAGCGGCCTGCCCGCTTGACACTTGGTCCCGTCAACCGCTCCCGCTTGAAGGCGGGATTCTGCGACTCGCAAAGCTCGTCTTGAACAGGGCGGATTGACCTACTTTTTCGGTGGGAAATGGAGGGTTGTGGAAATAGTAAATATCTGAAACGAAGCCAATTGAAATCGGCGCAACCTATTGAACTGACTTAAGAATAGAGAAAGTGAACCCAAACAAAACGAACCCAATCGAACCCAACTATCACTGTGCCGGCAGGCCTGTCCCCCGGCAGAGCCGGAGGGGCGTCCCCGCCTGCCGTTAAGAAGAGCGCTGGGCGAGGACGCCCAGCGAGCACAGGGGGAGAGTTCGTTCGCAGGCGTCCCCGCCTGCTTGAAATGTGAAATGGCTAAAACGAACCCAATTCCTTGGACTAGCAAATCCAACAACGACATATGAGAGTAACACACCCGAAGGGTGTGACCAGCCATCAAAAAAGCCCGCCATCAGGCGGGCTGTGAAATCGCACTTAAGGCTGGATCGTCAATCCATAAACAGATACTGTCGCCAGCCATGGTCTTGCTGGCTGACATATCGCTGGATAAACGTCACATGACTCGGGCGGGTCGGCCGCTTATGCAGGATCATCCCGGCCTTCTCCGGCGTCTGGTCCCCTTTGCGGTTGTTGCACTTCACACAGGCGCAGACCAGGTTGTCCCAGGTATCGGCGCCCCCCATGGTCTTGGGAATGATGTGATCGACCGTCATCGGACCGCGCGTCGTGCCGCAGTACTGGCAGCGATGACCATCCCGCATGAGGATATTCTTGCGGGTCAGCATAATCCGTTTGTAGGGGACTTTCTTGTAGTGCCAGAGCCGCACCACCGATGGCAGTGCCCAGCTTTGATCAACTGAATGGAACTTGAGACCGTCGGCGGTCTGAATCATTTCAGCTTTGCCCTGGAAAAGCAGAATAATGGCCCGACGGGCCGAGCAGATCGACAGCGGCTCGTAATTCTGATTCAGCATCAGTACGTTTCGATTTACGACTGAACCGTTCATACGAATCCTTACAACACCTATTCTGACTATCGGTTCAAATTACGCAACCTGAAGCGAGACCGTTACATGACAGGTATTGAGTGATAAATGTGCCGGGAAACGGTCCAAAAGTCAATATGAATTTGGAATAGCCTGGGCAGCATGGGTTCGAAGTGGTAGATCAACTTGACTCTGATCCGAAGAAGGCGGCATATTCCGGAAGGTAATTGCAATTGAGAGTAGGACGGGGAAGAAAAGTTGGATAGTCAGGTCCGGCGGAAGTTCATCGCTTCCACCATTGTGTTGATGCTCGTTGTCGTCGCGTTCGCACTGAATGCGTCGGCAGCTTCGCTCCTTGAAGTAATCGAGTCCGATGATGTCCCTGCCCTTGAAAAGAAGCTCGCCACCGGAACCGATCCGGATCTTCGCTATCAGGGAATCCCGATCATTGTACTCGCCGCCGCAAAAAATAGCTGGGGTGTCGTCCGATCGCTGCTCAATGCCGGCGCCAATCCGAATGACACTATTCCCTTTACCAATGACA
This sequence comes from Candidatus Zixiibacteriota bacterium, assembly GCA_049290195.1. GTDB lineage: Bacteria > Zixibacteria > MSB-5A5 > GN15 > FEB-12 > FEB-12. The sequence continues at coordinate 11 of JBATNE010000285.1, read as the reverse complement.
ACGCCTTGTAC
>JBATNE010000284.1:0-1814 GCA_049290195.1 Candidatus Zixiibacteriota bacterium | reverse complement strand
GCAGATTCCAGGGAACAGTTTATATGGATAATCTAACAGTAGAGAAATTAGATATTCCAACAGTAAGTGAGATAGGCAGTTTCGAACAAGGGTTGCCATCATACTGGACAAAGGGCACAGAGCCAAGCGGATCAACATTAAGTTGGGCGACAGATCAGTCAATCTCAATGGGCAGATCATTAAAGATAACCAAGAGTACCACGACAGAAGCAGCGAAGTGGGAATCAGAGAATATGGTAGACTTGTGGTCTCAGAGACATTATGCGAATGTAGATATAAAATTTGGTGTGTACTATAAGACATCAGGAGTAAACACAAACCCAACAACAGACGATCAGAAGTGGTTTGTAAGTTATTCATTCTATAGAGAAGATGGATCATTGATAGGTGAGAAGAAGTTCGAATTAGATCAGAGTGTAGCGAGTACAACCGACTGGGTAGCAGATACAACGGCAGTTGGAGAAATAAGTTTAACTGAAGACTCGTGGAAAACAATAATCAGGTTTGTAGGTGGAAAAGATGCAACAGGCACAGTATGGGCAGATGATTTCATCTTCACAGGAAGAGGCGGCGGTTGGGCAGGTCAGGATTGGAATACACAGGTAGGTGTACCAACAGGCTGGTTTTACTGGTTGCCACCAAACGGAGGCAATGATGGATTGTTAAATGCAGGATATCAGAACACAAAGATAACAGATGAAGAAGCATATCAGGGCTTATACTCATTAAAGTTTGAGAACCTAGAAGGTACGCACGATGGATTTGTTGGTACTAGAAAATATGCAATCAGTGGTGAACCTTTATTAGGCCCAATTGAACCAAAACATGAACTTCAAGATATATCAACATTAAGCGGCGTAGTACCCGGTGATGTAATAAGAATCAGTGTATGGATAAAAGGAATGGACTTACATCCAGATTCAGCAGCAGCAGTAGGAGATTCCTGGAGTATAGCAATAACCCCAATGTTTCATAACACAATAGGGAACAATTCTGGATTTGGAGATTTCTGGGCAAGTGACATTCCACTGAAGTTCGCAAATGTAACATCATTTGATTGGACACAATTTTATGTTGATGTTATTGTACCAGAAGGATCAATTTCTTTATCTGTAAGACTACATCCGTTAAGCAGGTTCCCGGGAACAGTTTACCTGGATCAGTTACAGATAAAGAAAAATGGCGTAACAGATGTTCAGGTTGGGACAGAAATTCCAACTAGTTACAATTTATCACAAAATTATCCTAATCCGTTCAATCCAAGTACAACGATAAATTATTCAATACCAGTTGGCTCAAATGTTTCGATAGTTATTTATGATTTACTTGGTCGCGAAGTTAAAACATTAATTAACAGTGAACAGAATGCTGGTAATTATCAGTTACAATGGAATGGTGATAATAATTATGGCTCTAAAGTTTCTAGCGGAACTTATTTCTTTTCAATCAGATCTGCTGATTTCACTCAAGTTAGAAAAATGATTCTATTAAAGTAGAATAATTATTTATCAGGGCACCTTATTTGGTGCCCTGTTTGTTATTAAAAATTATTAATTAAATTTTCTTTAATGTAATGTTAGGTGGATTTAATGTTCACTTTTACAAAATGTAGTAAGCTCCCATTTATAATTTTTATCGTACTCTCATTAATGGGAACATTTATCTATGCCGGAACAACAGGCAAAATTTCAGGTAAGATAATTGATAAGAAAACAGGTGAGGCTCTATTCGGAGCTAATATAATTGTTCTCGGTACAACACTTGGCGCTTCTGCAGATATCGATGGCAATTATTTTATTTTAAATATCCCGCCC
>JBATNE010000283.1:0-33892 GCA_049290195.1 Candidatus Zixiibacteriota bacterium | reverse complement strand
ATTGTGACCAGGGCACGCTGTCCGCCTACCGAGGCACCGATGCCGACTTCAAACGCCACCTTTTCATTGGGAGACCACTGCGCGTAAACCGACGGGAATTGTTCCGCGAGGGTTTCGAGGATTTCTGTTGATGGAGTCCCGGGGTACGATGCCGCCAGCCCGACTCCAGCTTCGTAGGCGCCGCGAGCGACCGCTTCGTTTCCGGATAATAATTCTTTGAGCATGTTGTTTTCTCTACAGTTAAGACCGAACCAAATTCATCTCATTTATTTTCACAGAATCTCCGAAAGTTTCTGTGAACTTTTTCACAAAGGTATTATCCGAAAGATGGCCTGGCAAGGGCATTTTTCTCCCCTACTGAACCGCCCGCGTGAGCGTCTCCCGCGGAAAGGCGTCCGGATCGTTGGCATATCGGACGGCAAACGCCTGTAACTCCTGCGTCGGTGCGGTCAGGAGTTGGTCATTCTCTCGTTCTTCATGATTCAGCGACACATCTCCCGCTTCCAATTTGTCACTCAGCCACTCAGGATCGAGCCAGCCGATGACCAATGAGTCTCCCTGGAACCAGACGCGGCCAAAGATGTGGGTTGGGACCAGCATACCGGAGTAGGTTTCGTTGTCGCTTTCGGCCGGTTTTGGCGACAGGTCAATGAACAGGTACGAATCCAGCTTGACGAAGTGAACACTAAACGGCGCAGGACTGCCGAACTCAGTATAGATCAGATCGTAGCTCAACGAATCATGTTTGCTGAATTCCCAGGTTTCGTCCCCAATTTCCGTGGAGTCACTCTCCCATTTTCCCTCGATTCCCTTTAGGGAGGTGAGATTCTCCGGGAGATAGAGCGGATAGAGCGATGCCATGCAGCTGGCCAGGGTGAGAGCGGAGATAACCAGGATGGCGAAACGCGCGCATTTCATGATCGGCCTCCAGTCTGTAATAAGTATCAGAGGGTTATTGGCCTATGTTAGCGGGTCGCGGTCGCCAGGTCAAACGGCTTTTGAAAATGAACCAAGGAAGTCTTGGACTGCGGATGTCCATTTCGTTATATTTAGCCATCGACTTGAGAAGGATATGAACGGATGAATTATTATCACATTTGGTGCAATTTGAAAGAGAGTCATCGCGATCTTGAATTCTGCGATCATCTCTCCCGCTATCTCGGGCATCTGAAGAGTCAGGACTTGATCGCCGGATTCAAACTCACCCGGAGGAAATTCGGATTCGGACCGGATAATCTCGGTGAATTTCACATCATTATTGACTGTCGTGATCTGGTCCAGCTGGAACAGGCATTTGGCGTAGTGGCGGTTCGAAGCGGTAATGTCGAGTCACTGCATCGTCCCGTCTACGAGATGGTGACGGACTTCAAATCCGCTTTGTATCGGGACTTCCCCGATCCGGAGCGATCCCGATAGACTGTGCCAGAACAGTTATCCTTATGAATAAGAATGCATTACGGAACACCCCCGGCTCTTTTTCTCCGACTCTAACGGTCTTTGTTCTTATTCCCGGATTCGCGGAACCGAAAGGCAAAGCAAATCGTTAAGATGATAGTTTACAACTCCGTAAAGATTACATATCTTTCCGGGAGTAAGTGAAAAAAAGAGCAAATTAACCTGAATAGTGGTGCTATGAGAATTTCAGCAGTCGAAGAGTACGGGCTCCGTTGTTTGATTCAACTTGCGCGCAAAGGGCCGGACGACCAGTTGTCGATATCGGAAATTGCCGAGTTGGAAGGTTTGTCAATTCCGTATGCCTCCAAGCTGCTGGCGATCCTTCGCCGCGCCGGACTGGTCACGGCAGAACGGGGACGCGGGGGCGGTTTCAGTGTCGCCAAACAGCCGGCCGAAGTGAACTTGTACGAAGTCCTGACTGCTCTTGGCGGTCCGATGATTGATCCTGATCATTGCAATAAGTACTCCGGTCAGCTGTCACAGTGTGTCCACCTGGGGCACTGCTCTGTGCACGATGTTCTCGGCGGGCTGGCGGGCTACGTGCAGGATTTTCTTTCCAAGACCACCCTTCAGGATATGATCAAGACGGACACGATTCAGATTATCCGTCGCACCGGCGAACATGTGGGTCTTGGATTCACCGCCCTTGAAGATGAATTGAAAACGGTTGGCACGCAGCCACCCTTGGAATAGTAGTGTAGAGCAACGTCTGGCTCGCGCAAGCGGCAGACACGAAAGGAAGTTGTACAATGGCCGACAAAACACCCCTGTTCGAATTCCGTGACGTACACGTTGAAGTCGAGGGGAAGCAGGTTGTCGCCGGCGTTTCGTTGAAGATATATCCGGGCGAAGTGCATGCGATTATGGGCCCGAACGGTTCGGGCAAGTCCTCCCTCTCCAATGCCCTCATGGGGCATCCTTCGTATTCCATCACCAAAGGACAAGTCATTCTCGATGGCAAGGATCTGATGGCGATGGAAGCGGATGAACGGTCTCGCGCGGGACTCTTTCTCGCGTTTCAGTATCCGTTGGCGATACCGGGAGTCACTGTGGCGAATTTCCTCCGCACCGCCCTTCAGGCGCATCGGGGCAAAGATGCCGACATGACCGACTTCAGAAAATTCTTCAAAGCGGAAATGGCGGCGCTGGATATCGACGAAGTGTTCGCGACCCGGTACCTCAACGACGGATTCTCCGGCGGCGAGAAGAAGCGGATCGAGATTCTTCAGATGGCGGTTCTTCAGCCCAAGATGGCGATTCTCGACGAAACCGATTCCGGACTCGATATCGATGCCCTCAAGACGGTAGCGCACGGGATCAACCGGTACCATTCCGACAAGAACGGCATTCTGATGGTCACGCACTATCAGCGTCTGTTAGACTATGTAAAGCCTCACTACGTTCACGTAATGATGGCCGGCAAATTTGTCACTCAGGGTGGACCTGAGTTGGCACTCAAGCTGGAAGAACAAGGTTACGACTGGCTTGAAAATCAGGTGTCTTCGAAAGCAGGTGTGTAGTCATGTCCGACTCAGTTCAGCAGCAAAAGGACGACCTCTCCAGTCTCAATAACGACTACGCCGCCAAGTACGGCTTCCATGATCCGGTGGACTACTTCCACAAGGGAGCCAAGGGGCTCAGCCACGAAGTCGTGGCGATGATTTCGCTACTCAAGAAAGAACCCAAGTGGATGTCGGATATCCGGCATGAAGCGCTGGATATATTCTATGCCAAGCCGATGCCGAAGTGGGGCAACACCAAGCTCCTCGGCGAAATCGATTTCGAGAACATTTACTACTTCATGAAGCCAATCGAAAACCAGCAGAAGAGCTGGGACGATGTTCCGGAATATATCCGCAAGACCTTCGATCGCCTCGGCATACCGGAAGCGGAAAAGAGCTTCCTGGGCGGCGTCTCGGCGCAGTATGAGTCCGAAGTCGTCTACCACTCCATGAAGGAAGACCTGAAGAAACAGGGGATTCTCTTTCTGGATATGGACAGCGGGCTTCGGGAATTCCCGGAAATCGTAAAGAAGTATTTCGGCAGTGTGATACCGTCGACTGACAATAAGTTCGCCGCTTTGAATACCGCGGTCTGGTCGGGCGGATCGTTCATTTACATCCCGGAGGGTGTGAATGTCACCGTGCCGCTCCAGGCTTATTTCCGCATCAACGCGGAAAACATGGGACAGTTTGAACGGACACTGATTATCGCGGACAAAGGCTCGCGCGTTCACTATATCGAAGGGTGCACCGCGCCGGTTTACTCGACTGACTCTCTGCATTCGGCAGTGGTTGAACTGATTGCGCTCGAAGGGTCCTACATCCGCTACACCACCATTCAAAACTGGTCGCGCAATATCTATAACCTGGTGACCAAGCGGGCCCAGGCGCAGAAGAATGCGACGGTCGAGTGGGTCGATGGTAACCTCGGCTCCCGTCTGACCATGAAGTACCCGTGCATTCAACTGATGGGCGAAGGTGCGCGCGGAGAGATTCTCTCAGTGGCGTTCTCCGGAGTCGACCAGCATCAGGATGCCGGCGCCAAGGTGATTCATGCAGCGCCGAATACGTCATCACGCATCACGTCCAAGTCGATCTCGAAAGACAACGGCCGCGCTTCGTATCGTGGCCTGGTCAAGGTCCACAAGAACGCGATCAACTCCAAGGTGTCCGTGGAATGCGATGCCCTCTTGATCGGCAAAGATGCCCGCAGCGACACGTATCCCACTATGGAAATCGATTCCGACAAGGTGAGTGTGGAACATGAAGCGCGCGTGTCGAAAGTTGCCGAAGAGCAGCTCTTCTACCTTACCAGCCGCGGGCTGACCGAAGATGATGCCCGGTTGTTGATCGTCAATGGCTTCATGGAGCCGTTCACCAAAGAACTTCCGCTCGAATATGCGGTTGAGTTGAATCGCCTGATTCAGCTTGAGATGGAAGGATCGGTCGGTTAATGAGCGACAAATTCGATTTTTCAATACCTGAAATGGCTCCTGAACTGGAACGCGGCCCGAAATGGCTCAAGGATAAACGTCGCGATGAGCGCACGCAGTACAACGACACTCCTATTCCGGAGCGCGGCCTGCATTTCTGGCGCTACACAGATCCGGCGAAGTTCCTCTTCGAGCGATCGGCAATAGCGGATACCGCGTTCGGTGAGAACTACGACGCAGTAGAGCGTCTGGAGATGACTCATCTCCGCGAAGGAAAACTGGCCGGCCTGGTCAGCGATCTGGGTGGACGCGAGATCAAGATTGCCGGAGTCGACAATCTGACCAAACAGGGAATTATCGTCATGCCGCTTTCCGAAGCGGTGGAAAAGCATCGTTCGCTGGTTGAGCAGTACCTGTACCAGGTTGTCAACAGCCACTCAGGCAAGCTCGAAGCGATGAACGGCGCCCTCTGGAACGACGGCATATTCGTTTACGTGCCGGATAACCGGACGATAGAAAAGCCGATACATCTGCTTCGTGAAGCCGGATTGGCCGGCTCGGTCACTCTCCCCCGGTTACTCGTAGTCGTGGGGAAGAATTCCGAAGCGACAATTATTGATGAATACGGTGGTGGCTCGGTTGACGCATCCAAAGGAGTCTCGTACTCCAATGCGGTGGTCGAGATCATTGCGCAGCAGGACAGCCGCACTCGCTATGTCACGCTCCAGAGACAGAGTTCGGCGATTCACTCGTATCTGACGCATCGAGCCAGGATAGAGCAGAATGCCAACATCCTGACCTGCGCGCTGGTGTTTGGCGGAGCGTATTCCAAGCAGAGTTTCGGCGTTATCCTTAATGGCGACGGAGCTGAGAGCAACATGTACGGCATGTTGTTCGGTGCCGGTAACCAGCACTTCGACAATCACACCCTGCACCATCATGCCTCCGGCCGTACCAAATCGAACATCAATTTCAAAGTGGTGTTGAAGGACAAAGCGACCTCGGCCTACACCGGCCTGATTCGCATTGACCACAACGCGCAGGTATGCGAAGCATATCAGGAGAATCGGAACCTGCTCCTCAACGCAGGGGCACGGGCCGAGTCGATTCCTGAACTGGAAATATTGAACGAAGAAGTCACCTGTTCACACGGTGCGACCGTTGGACCGATCGATCCCATGTCCCTCTTCTATCTGAAGAGCCGCGGGATTCATTTGCCGGAAGCAACTCGCATGATCGTAGCCGGATTCTTGTCCCCTACCCTGCGCCTGTTGCCGGTGGATTTGCAGGAACGGATCAACACCTTTGTGGAACAGCGACTGGAGGTCATCTAAGCAATGGGGAGCTTTGTCCGGGTCGCCTCTACTGCTGACATACCAGAAGGAAAGCTCAAGGCATTCGAGATCGGGTCGGTCAACTTGGTGATTGCACATAGTGCCGACGGCTTCTTTGCCGTTGCCAACGAGTGCACTCACGATTCCGAACCTATCGCCTCGGGGCGCATCCGAGGGACCGACATCATGTGTACCCGTCACGGCGCCCGGTTCGATCTGAAGACCGGCGCGGTTACGGCGCCGCCGGCGATCGTGCCGATCGACACCTACCAGGTGAAGATTGAGAACGACGGAATATTTGTGTATCTTGACTGAACTTGAGACCCTCTGAGGAATGATCAATGCCAGAATCCGATAGTTTCGGAGCAATTGCCAATCGGCCCGTCGGCCGCATTGACATAGAAAAAGTCCGCGCTGATTTCCCCATCCTCGATGAGAAGATCAACGGTCATCGGCTTGTCTATCTGGACAACGCCGCCACCACCCAGAAGCCCCGCGCCGTCATCAACGCGCTGATCGAATTTTACCGCAAGAACAATGCCAATATCCACCGCGGCCTGCACACGCTGGCCGAACGGTCGACCGAGGCGTTTGAGAAGACCCGCAGTCATGTGGCCAGATTTATCGGTGGCGTCCCGACCGAAGAGGTCATCTTCACCAAAGGAACGACCGAGTCAATCAATCTGGTGGCCTATACCTGGGGAGAAGCCAATATCAAGGCCGGCGATGAAATCCTCATTTCCGAGATGGAACATCACGCCAATTTTGTACCGTGGATTCTGTTGGCCCAAAAGAAAGGGGCGATCGTCAAGCGATTCCCGATCACCGTCTGCGGGCACCTTGACCTGACGGATATCGAGACCCTGATCTCCCCCAGAACAAAGCTGGTCGCATTGAGTCACGTATCAAACGTGCTTGGAACGATCAATCCCATTGCCGAGATCGCCGCGCGCGCACATGCCGTAGGTGCAGTGGTCCTCGCTGATGGCGCCCAGGCAGTACCTCATCTGGTGACCGATGTTCGCACGCTGGGAGTCGACTTCTACGCCTTCTCCGCCCACAAGATGCTTGGCCCGACCGGGGTCGGTGTTCTCTATGGCAAGCGCGCGATCCTTGAGGCGATGCCGCCGTTCAATTTTGGCGGCGAGATGATTCGAGAGGTGACGTTCGATCGCGTGACTTTCAATGATCTTCCGTGGAAATTCGAAGCCGGCACGCCGAATATTGCCGATGTGATTGCGTTCGATGCCGCCCTCACCTACCTTGAGTCACTCGGGATGGAAGCGGTCCGCGCCCACGAAATCTCAATTACCAAATATGCGATCGATAAGCTGTCCCAGATCAAGGGGCTTGAGATTCAGGGACCGATGGAAACGCAGACTCGCGGTGGCGCGGTTTCATTCACCGATCCCGACATTCACCCCCACGATGTCAGCACGTTTCTGGACTCCAAAGGAATTGCCATCAGGGCCGGACATCATTGCGCTCAGCCGCTCATGAAATCGTTGCGAAAGGTTGCAACCTGCCGGGCCTCGATGTACATTTACAACGACGAGCGGGACATCGATGTCCTCCACCACGAATTGCTCGAAATGAGAAAGTACTTCGGCGTATGAGCGACTCTTCACTTGACGATATGTATCGCGAGATCATCCTCGACCACTACCGGTCGCCTCGCGGCAAGAAGCCGATCGACCATGCGGATATTACGTCCAAGGGGCATAATCCTGCATGTGGCGATGAAATCTCGATGGAAGTCGAGATGGACAACGGCGTCTTAAAGGACGTTCATGTCGCCTGTCACGGCTGCGCGATCTCGACCGCTTCCGGCTCCATGTTGGCTGAAACGGTCAAGGGTAAGTCGTTTGAAGAGGTGAAGCGGATCGCGGAAGTGGTTAAGAAGATCCTCAAGGGAGAGCCGGTAGAAATACCGAACGATCTCGGCGATCTCGATGCCCTCAAAGGGGTACGTCAGTTCCCGGTCCGTGTGAAGTGCGCGCTTCTGGCCTGGGTGACGCTGGTCGAAGGGATGAAGAATTACGAAAAGGGGCATGCGAATTCCAGCTCCATTTCAACTGAAGACGGCGAAGTATAGGCACCACTATGGCACTTCCAAGCAAAGACCAGATCATTGATGTCCTCAAGCCGATACAAGATCCGGAAATCCGGATAGGCGTGGTCGATCTCGGGCTGATATACGATGTCGTTATCGGCGATGATGGTGTCGTTAAAGTCAAAATGACGCTAACAACTCCAGCCTGTCCCTACGGCGAAATGTTGATCTCGATGGTTCATCGCGAAGTTGAACAACTCGAAGGCGTGACAAAGGTTGAAGTCATTCTCGTCTGGGACCCTGTTTGGGACCCGAAAGAAATGTGCTCGGATTACGCCAAGGATATGCTGGGGATCTGGTAGTCACTTCTAATCGTAGACCTCGATAGACATCAGAAAAGTCCTTGCCTCATAAAGTTCTAATCTGTACCCTGAAACCTATTCGGCTATTTCCCGTTACAAGAGTTTAGTTTCTACCATAATATTGAGGAGCTGATGGATTCTTCTGAAAAACTGCGCCCGGACCTTTCTTCTCTTCGTATAGATAAGTCACAGAGAGCCGATGACCGCCCTCCGGGTAAAGGGCGCAAAGTCATCTTCATCGTTGTCCTTATCATTGCCGTGCTCATCGGCTATTTTGTCTTGAGCGCCACCCTCACTCCTGCACTCAAAGTGAATACCTCGGTCGTCACGACGATTGTCGGCACGGAGGCCACAGCTGATCTGGTCGCCACTGGATATGTTGTGGCGCAGCGCAAAGCCGAGGTTGCTTCCAAGGGGACCGGCCGCCTGAAAGAACTGAATTTCGACGAAGGAGACACGGTCTCCGCAGGTCAGGTCATTGCCGTAATTGACAACGAGGATATTAGAGCAGGCCTGGAGCAGGCTCGGGCTGCGCTGCATGTCAGCGAACTTGACAGCCTGAACACTGGACGGGCGTTCCGCAGAGCGGCTGGACTTCTCAAGTCCGGTGCCATTACCAGTTCGCAGTTGGAAGATTTCGAGACCGCTTACAAGTCCGCAATTGCGGGTGTCGCCGGCGCTTCCGCCCAGGTGAAGACGGCCGAAGTCAATCTCGAGAACACCTACATCCGCGCTCCGTTCAAAGGGACCATCCTCCTCAAGAACGCCGAAATCGGCGAAATCGTCGCTCCATTTGCATCGTCGGCATCGTCGAAAGGATCAGTCGTCACGCTGGCGGACATGAATTCACTCGAAGTAGAGGCCGACGTATCAGAATCCAATATCAATAAGGTCGTTATCGGTCAACCGTGCGAAATCATCCTTGATGCCTATCCGACCATCCGATACCCGGGAGCTGTGAAGAAGATCGTTCCAACTGCCGACCGTTCCCGCGCAACCGTTCAGACCAAGGTCTCGTTTACGCAACTGGACGCCAAGGTGCTTCCGGAGATGTCGGCACGGGTTAACTTCCTTCAGCATGCCGCAACCGATGAATCCAATGCCGCCCGCATGCTGGCAGTCCCAAAGGACGCCGTTACCACACGGGATGGTCAGAAAGTGGTCTTTAGAATAGACGGTGACCTGGTAACCATGATACCGGTCAAGACGGGTCGCGAAGTCGGCCGCTTGATAGAAGTCACCGACGGTGTCAGTGATGGCCAGCGGGTGGTAATCTCTCCTCCCGGAAAATTGACCACCGGTCAGAAAATCGAAAAATCATCTTAGCATATAGACAGACAGTATGGCACAGACTCAAGTTCAGGTTCAAAACGTATTCAAATCCTATTGGCGTGACAGCCTCGAAATCCCGGTTCTGCGGAATATCAGCTTTGATATCCCGGAGGGGGAATTTCTGGCATTGATGGGACCATCCGGGTCCGGCAAGACGACACTCTTAAACCTCATCGCCGGAATCGACCGCGTCAGCAAGGGAGTGATCACGGTTGCCGGAACCGATATGTCACAGCTTAACGACAGTGACATGGCCCGTTGGCGCCACCGCAACATTGGCTTCATCTTTCAGTTCTATAATCTCATTCCGGTCCTGACGGCGTTTGAAAACGTGGAACTCCCGCTGTTGTTGACCAAGCTTAACAAAGCTGAACGGAAGCGACAGGTGGAAACGGCACTGACGATTGTCGGCCTCGGTGACCGCATGAAGCACTACCCCAACCAACTCTCCGGCGGTCAGGAACAGCGCGTAGCTATCGCCCGGGCGCTGGTTACCGATCCGAATTTGATTCTCGCCGATGAGCCTACCGGTGACCTCGACAAGAAGTCGGCCGAAGACATCATGGAACTGCTGAGCCAACTCAACCAGCAGTATCAGAAGACTATCGTCATGGTGACCCATGACCCGCGCGCGGCGGAAAAAGCCCACACGATCAAGCGACTCGACAAAGGTGAGCTCGTCAATCATGAGAATTCTTAAGCTGATCTTCAAGAATACCGGTCGACATATGCTTCGCACCACCCTCACGGTATTGGGAATGGCGATTGCGGTGATGGCGTTTGTTGTTATTCGCACCGCTGTCGACGCGTGGTACTCTCAGGCCAAGGCATCATCGCCGAATCGTCTTGTGTCTATCAACGCCGTCTCACTCGTCTTTCCGATTCCGCTTGCCTATAAACAGAAGGTTGCCGATGTGCCCGGCGTCAAGGCGGTCACGTACGCACAGTGGTTTGGCGGCATTTATGTCGACCCGAAAAACTTCTTCCCGCAATTTGCGGTCGACCCGACGACCTATTTCCCCATGTATCCTGAATTTCTGATCCCGGCCGATCAGATGGATGCCTTCATGCGGGATCGAAACGCCTGTCTGGTCGGACAGAAATTGGCTGATCGGTTTGGCTGGAAAGTCGGCGACGCCATCAGGTTGACCGGCACCATTTATCCGGGCGACTGGGATTTCGTTCTGCGTGCCATTTATACCGGCGCCAAAGAAAACACGGACGAAGGGGCGTTCTATTTTCATTTCACGAATCTGGATGAACGGATGAGGGCTGAAGCGCCCATTCGTGCCGGACAGGTTGGCTCTTTCATCGAGCAAATAGACGATCCAGGACAGGCGGCGCAGGTCTCGGATCGCATCGATGCCCTCTTCAAGAACTCACCCGCCGAGACCAAGACCCAGACTGAAGAATCATTCAGCCTGAGTTTTGTGGCCATGACCGGCTCAATCGTCTCAGGACTGAAGATCATCTCTGTTATGGTGATTGGGATCATTCTTCTGGTTCTGGCCAACACGATGGCCATGACCGCCCGCGAGCGAATTAGTGAATATGCGGTGCTCAAGACACTTGGGTTCCGCGCCTATCATATTGTTGGGCTGATATTCGGCGAGTCGATCTTCATTGCCGCAATGGGCGGCGTTGCCGGAGGATTGCTGGCCTTTTACGGGGTGATTCCCCTTATGAAAAAGGGGCTCTCAAACTACTTCAGCGTAATTCCTGTGGAGCCCATGACCTTTGTGTTTGCCGGCATTTCGGCAATCATAGTCGGCTTGCTGGCTGCCATCTTCCCCACGCTCAAAGCACTGCGGACGTCCATCGTCGACGGATTGCGGATTATCGACTAGGGATATGACACCATGAAACTGCTTAATTATTCGGTTCGTAACAGCTTTGCCCGTAAACTAACGTCGATCCTGACGCTGGTTGGCATATCGCTCGTGGTGTTCGTATTCTGTGCCGTGCTCATGCTCACCAATGGTCTCAAGACTACACTGGTGGCAACCGGTTCCGATGACAATGGCATCATCATACGGCGCTCTGCTCAGACTGAGATTGTGTCGATCGTCAACCGCGAGATGGCGGACGTTATCAAGGCCGACCCCGGTATCGCCCGCACCGCCGACGGAAAGCCGTATTTTACCGCCGAAATTCTCGTTCTGATTAACCAGAATAAGCGATCCAATAACGAGCCGAGCAATGTCCCGGTCCGAGGGGTCAGCGACATGTCCCTCACCATTCGCCCCAACGTGGAGATAACGCAGGGACGGATGTGGCGCCCCGGAACATCGGAAATCATCGCGGGCCGCAAGGTGGCCGAGACATTTCAGGGTTGCGGTCTTGGTGAGACCGTGCGATTCGGCCAGCGGGATTGGACGATTGTCGGCATCTTCGAGTCAGGCAACAACGGGTTTGAATCGGAGCTGTGGGGAGATGTCGACCAGTTGATGGCCGCTTTTGAGCGTCCGGTCTTTTCGTCTCTTACTTTTCGGATTGATCCGTCCTCGTCCGTGCAGGCAATAACGGAACGCCTTGAAAACGATCCCCGGCTCACGATTTCAGTCATGGCGGAGAAAGAATACTATCGGTTGCAGTCGCAGACCTTCACTACCTTCATCATGATCCTCGGCATCTTCATCTCCGTGCTGTTTTCAGCCGGTGCTGTAGTGGGTGCCATGATCACCATGTACGCTGCTGTTTCCAACCGAACGGTTGAAATCGGTACTCTTCGGGCTCTCGGATTCAGCCGGAACCAGGTCCTTTCCGCTTTTCTAAGCGAAGCCCTCATTATTTCAGTTGTTGGCGGGCTGATTGGGGTCAGTATGGCTGCGCTTCTGCAGCTGGTTGAAGTGTCGACGACCAACTGGGATACATTTGCCGAAATCGCCTTTTCATTCAAGATGTCGCCGTTTATCGCCCTGATTGCCGTTCTTTTCTCAATCGTCATGGGAATTATCGGCGGGTTCTTGCCTGCGGTGCGGGCAGCACGACTCAATATAATCAGCGCGCTCAAGGCCAAATAGCTATCTCGTCGTCGTCCTGTCGGCCCAGGGCCGGGGCCGCGTACCACATTCGCAACTTGTGATTCCTGTCCTGTCGTCGTATTTTCCGGTCAGCGTGGTCGGCCGAAGACCCGCTGAAAGAAACTATGCAATCAGACCCGTTGATTCGCGCCGCCTTTGACGCAATCCAGCTTCCAATTCAGATAGTCGACAATGAGTGCCGACTGGTCTTTGCCAACCGCTTGAGCCGAGACCTGTGGCGTGGTATTGGGGTGGATGCGGAGCAGTCGTACGGCAAGACCCACGCTGAAATATTCCCTTTCGTACCTGATAGCGACACCGAGCGGTACCGCCAGGTCATTGCGTCCGGCGTGCCCACGGTCTCGCAGGAGACGTTCCTGGTTCAGGGTGTCGATGTTGTCGTGGAGATCATTCGTTCGCCCGTAGCCGTCAATGGCCGCGTTACGCATGTCGTCAGCCTGGCGCGTGTGGTCACCGAGGAACTTCGTACGCAGGAATCGCTTCGAGAAAGCGAGGAAACAACCAAGGCACTCCTGGATGCCTCGACCGAACTGATGTTTCTGGTGTCACAGGATGGGACCATTATCACGCTCAACGAGATGGCGGCATCGCGACTCGGCAAGACCGTGGACGAACTCAAGGGGAAGAGTGGCCTGGAACTGATTCCGGGGGAAATGCAGACGCGATTGAAGCGGGCGCTCGACGAAGTGATCGCATCAGGTACTCCCTATCGCTATCGTGATACGGCGGGCGAAGTTGTCCTCGACATATCGCTCCATCCGGTGAAACATGATCGCGGGTTGTCCGATGCCGTCGCCATTTTCGCTCGCGATTTGACTGAACATGAGCGGATTATCGCCGCCCTTCGCCAGAGCGAAGAAGTCGCTCGCGCGCTGCTGAACGCCACGACGGAGTCGATGATTCTGATTGAGGCTGATGGCCGCATTGTCACACTCAACGAAATCGCCGCCGCCCGAACCGGCATGACGGTCGACCAGGCGATTGGCGCCAATGGCGCCGACATGTTCCCGCCCGAGGTCTGGCAGGCGCGTGAGCTGTTGATGAAGAAAGTGGTCCAATCCCGGCTGCCGGAGCGGTTTTCTGACCGGCGTTTCGGACGGGCCATGGAAGTCTCGCTGTATCCGGTGACCGATGCCGCAGGGAACGTCACTCGCCTGGCCGTTTTTGCCAACGATGTGACCGGCCGCGAGGAAGCGGTGGCGGCGGTCCAGATGAGTGAGGAACGGCTTCGACAGCAATATGACAATCTCCCCATTCCGGCGTTTCGCTGGGAGTATGCCGATGGCGATTTCGTGCTGCGCGATTGCAACGAGGCCGGAGTCAAAATCTCTCGCGGCAATGCCCCCACGCTGTTTGGGATCAAAGCCTCGGAGATGTATCGCGACCGACCTGATATCCAGACCGATCTGCGCAAAGCCTACCAGGAAAAGACGTCGCACTGCTGCGAAATGAACTATCGATTCAAGTTGTCCGGCATCGAGATCAAACTCATCGCGCACTATGTGTTCATTCCTTCAAGCTATGTCATGGTTTACGCGATTGACCTCACGGAACAACGCAAGGCTGAAGAAGATTTCCGTGCCCTTTACGAGCAACTCCAAGTGAAAGTCGAGGAGCGAACCCGGGAACTGGCGGGAGCGAATGAGCAACTCAGTATTGAGCGCGAGTCGCTTCGACAGAAGAACATCGCTCTCACGGAAGTAATCGGAGAAGCGGGCAGAAGTAGGAAAGCACTGGCTTTGGCAATTCAATCCAATATCGACAAGGTCGTGCTCCCGATTCTGGAGAAACTGCAGGACAAGCTGGATCCCAATTCCAAACATCTGGCGAAACTGGCGCGTACTAGTTTAGAGGACTTAATGTCCCAGTTTGGTATCGCCCTGGGAACCCGTTCGTCTCAATTGACTATCCGGGAAATTGAACTCTGCAATCTGATTCTCCGGGGCCGCACAACGAAAGAAATTGCTGAATTGCGGAGTACTTCGGTACAAACTGTCCTGACCCAGAGGAAGATAATCCGGCGGAAACTCGACATACAAGGAAAGAAGACTAATCTTGCCGCGTTTCTTGCATCTATGATGATGGACAAAAAGAGCAACGACATTCTCTCATAACTAGTTACTCGTTGTGATACAAACTATTACAACGATTCGGAGGGGAATGGGGAGATTTAACCGCAGAATGGCAAGGCCATAAAATGGGTATTGGGCATACCCAATCAATACCCTAAACAATACCCTTGCTTTAGTTTACAAAAGATGGTATCTATGCCTCGGCTTAGTGGCTCGCCCTGATTCGGGCCAGTCCAAGATAACGTCCGCGAAGTGGTCGCTGCTGTTCCCCCTCCCCCCCAGTGGCATCACCGAGCGGACTTTTTTATCTATAAGTCCACCCGGACGAAGACTCACTTGTCCACTATCTCACACAGGTCTAATCAAGATTTAATCAAAGAATCATGCTGTGCGACGGTATCTCACCATCACTGCGATGGTCAGCAGCGCAATCGACATTACCAGTGTAACCAGTGCACACCATGGGAGAGAAGTGCGTGGCACTGCCCCCATGAAGTCGAGGACAGAGACACTATTCAGCGGCCCTGCATACCAGAGCAAAGTATAGGTACTCTCGAAAATCTTGCGTCCTCCGCTGATTGTTCCAATCGCGGTCGCCGCTGTAGGAATGGCGATAACGGCACAACACCAACCAATAAGAGCCATCGTATCCCCCGCGATCAACTCCCGTATCAGCGTTCCTGAACCGCTTATGGCTGCGACGGCACTCCCGGCAAATATGAGAGCTGCCAGCTGCCTGAGAATGACACGAGGACTCGAGCTGATCAACTCCTCAGTACCGCAGATTCGGTCGCGACAGCCAAGCGCTGACCAGATCGCCAGCGGGAGAATCCAGGTGACCGGCAGCAAGTATTGACGAGAGACACTGTACGGTGTCACCAGCTGAGCAATCAACATTCCCCCTACCAGCAGATACCACCATTTACCGGGTGATTTGAGCGCCAGCGTCAACTCTGAGCGAAAGAGCCCATACCATGGGTATCTTGGACTCACCGTGAGCGGCTTGAAATGCACCGGTGCCGGGAGCGCGGTGGGCGCCGGTTCTTCTTCAGCTGGATTCTCAGGCGACTTCTTCTTGGCCTGTGGCAGCGATTCTCTGGCTGTCTGCCATCGATACGGATAGGTCGCGCCTGCAACGATGCCGATCGCCACCAGGAACCACAGCAGACGCTGTATAACGATGCCTAATGTCCAATCGACTCCCTCCCAGGTGATCCGGCGATCGAGTGCACCAACCTGTACGATAGAGGCACCAATGGCGATTTCCCCGTTATAGTCGGGATAAACTTCGACCGCCTTCACGGTCATGCTGTGCAACAGGACAGTCATGCCGGCGGCATCATTGCCGGCCTCGATAATCTGGCGCCCCTTGATCATCTGCGATTCCATCGAGACGATGATGACAAAGACCCAGAAGAAGAAGTACGCCACATTCCCGAGCGTTCCCCGCAGCCATGTCACCGACTCAAAGAGCACGGCTATCGAGGCGATCACCGCCATAAATGGCAGGGTCATAAAGAGGAACGGCGCCACCAGCTGTACCAGGTCTATACTAGAGCTTTCGCCGCGAATGAACTGCATCAGCACCGCACTGATCATGATGACACCAACCACCGCCGCGAGCAGCATGAGATTGCTCAACGCCTTCCCCAGCAGGTAAATGAAAGTCGAGGTTGGACTGGAATTCAGGATTTGTCCCACACGGGTCTGGCGGTCCCGCTCGAGTGCGTTCTTTACCAGGTAGAACCCGATGAGAGAAAGAAAGCTGGAGCACATGATCGCCAGCATACCGGCGATCCATGGCATGTTGTAGATGCCGCGAATATTCCCCAGCGCCACCGTTACAATTTTGGAATCGGTCGGAGGTACAGAGAGATAGGTGACTCCGAGTGTCGCCAACAACATGATCAGAAAGCTGACGCGCCTCACCCGTTCCAGGAAGTCGGCCCGCGCGAATTGATAGAGTATCTTCAGTGAAGTCATGCGGCCTGCTTTGCGATCGTCCGGATGAAATACAGATACGCGTCCTCAAGCGTAGGCAGTACTGATTGCGCACTGCTTGCCGGCGCTGCTGCCGCCACAATCCGCACCCGCACCCCCTCGCTTCGACGCGCCGTTCCACTGACGGTGAATCTCGTCTTGAGTTCTGCGACCTGGTCGGCCGGTACGACCATCTCCCAGACTTTTCCATCCAGCGAACCGAGCCAGGCCTCGGCCGATGAGAACCCAAGCAAGGTACCTTCGCGAATGAGGGCTATGTCTGACGCCACTGCTTCGACATCAGAGACAATGTGAGTGGACAAAATGATTATGCGATCACCGGACAGTTCGGACAGCAGGTTGCGGAATCGTACTCGTTCTTCAGGATCAAGCCCCGCCGTCGGTTCATCGACAATCAACAGCTGCGGATCGTTCAGAAGAGCCGCGGCAATACCGACGCGTTGTTTCATACCACCGGAAAACCCGCCGAGCGTCCGCTTGCGAGCGGTAGTCAGATTGACCAGTTCGAGCAGATTCTCAATTCGATCTTTGGCCGGGCGCCCCACCAATCCCTTGGCGGCCGCGATGTATTCCAGGAATTCCTGCGGTGTCAGATTCGGATAGACACCAAAATCCTGCGGCAGATAGCCGAGTATTTTCCGCAGGGCGTTGGGATCAGTTGCCGTATCGATGCCATTCCACAGAACAGTTCCCGATGTCGGCCGAGTAGTCGTGGCGAGAATGCGCATGAGCGTGGATTTCCCCGCACCGTTGGGACCAAGCAACCCGATCACCCCAGGCTTGAGTTGCAGGTTGAAGTCCTTGAGCCCCCAGTGGCCGTTGCGATATTGTTTGCTGACCGAGTTGATCTGTAGTTCCATCACGTCCTGCTTCCGAGTATTAGGCGGTTATTGTATTCGATACGATCAGGAGCGGGGCAAAGTTGCCGAACTGCGTTAATTCATGCGCAGAGTTCGCTTGACAAGACCTGTCCTCTCCATGTTCTTTCCCCGTTGCCGCAAGGACGAATTGGATCGAACCTGCGTGCACGGGCTTCAAGAGAAAGGTTCTGACCGCATGGCGGATAAGTACATATTCACAATGCTTCGGCTCAACAAGTTTTACGGCCAGAAGCAGGTGCTCAAAGATATCAACCTCTGCTTCTTCCCCGGCGCCAAGATCGGTATCGTGGGGGAAAACGGGTCAGGCAAATCGACCGTGCTCAAAATCATGGCCGGACTCGATGACCACTTCCAGGGAACCGCGGAAATCACTCCCGGCTACAAGAGCAGTATCGTCCTTCAGGACCCGGAATTGGCCGACGACAAGACCGTCAAACAGAATCTGGAATTGGCGTTCGGTGACACGATGAAACTGCTGGCCGAGTACGATCAGATTACCGCCAAGCTGTCCGAACCGCTTTCCGATGATGACATGAACAAGGCGATGAATCGCATGGGGGAACTTCAGGACAAGCTCGACGCTGTCGACGCCTGGAATCTGGATCAGGTACTCAACCGCGTCTCCGATGCTCTCTGTCTTCCCGATGACAGCCGCATGGTTGGAACCCTGAGCGGTGGTGAACGCCGTCGCGTCGCCCTTTGCCGCGCTCTTTTGGAAAAGCCCGACCTGCTGCTGCTGGACGAACCGACCAACCATCTCGATCCGGAGACGGTGGACTGGCTTGAAGCCCAGTTGCAGGATTATCCCGGCACGGTCATTGTCGTCACCCACGATCGCTACTTCCTGGACAACATCACCAAGTGGATCCTCGAACTGGAAAGCGGCAAGGGACTGCCGTACGAAGGAAATTACAGCTCGTGGCTCGAAAAGAAGCTGACCAAGTTTTCTGCCCATGAGTCCGGCCGCGAGAACCCGCGTGCGCGCGCCCTCCAGCATGAACTCGCCTGGATCAAGATGACCAACAAGGAACGTCACGAGATCTCCCGCACCCGACTGATCGAATACGAGCAGCTGGTGGCACGGGAAAAGCAGGAAGGGAAAGATGATCCGCAGGTCATCACGATCGCCCCTGCCCCGCACCTGGGCGATCAGGTTATCGAATTCAATAACGTATCCAAGGGATTCGGCGACAACTTGCTCATCAAAGATCTTTCGTTCAAGCTCCCTAAGGCTGCCGTGGTGGGACTCGTTGGACCTAACGGCGCCGGCAAGACGACGCTTTTCAAGATGATCACCGGTACTGAGAAGCCTGACTCAGGCACAGTCGGCCTCGGCTCAACGGTGAGGCTCGCCTATGTCGAACAGGAGCGGGAGTCGCTCAATGTCGACAAATCGCTATTGGACGAAGTGTGCGGCGGCGATGTCGATATTCCGATGGGGAATCGTGTGGTGCCTGCCCGGCAATACCTCGCTCGTTTCGGATTCAAAGGACCGGACCAGCAGAAGAAAGTCTCGGAGTTGTCCGGCGGTGAACAGAACCGCGCACATCTCGCCAAAATTCTCAAGTCGGGTGGCAACGTTGTGCTACTCGACGAACCTACCAACGACCTCGATGTCAACACGCTTCGACTGCTCGAAGAAGCAATCAATGACTTCAGCGGTTGTGCACTGATTATCAGCCACGACCGGTTCTTCCTCAACCGCGTCTGTACCCATGTACTGGTGTTTGAAGGAGAGGGATTTGTCCGTTGGTTCGAAGGGAATTATCAGGAATACGAGGAATGGCGTGCCAAGGAACTGGGTACCGGCCTGTTTGAAAACCGTCGGAAGCGCTACCACCTGATAAAGTAGCAGCGTCTTGGACACTTCACACAGTACAACCAGTGGAAAGGCAACAACTTAACATATTTGCGCACAGCCCCGGAGGATGCGATTTCTGGGCAACCTTTCGCCCCGCACTTTCGTTTAATGTTAGATGCAGCGCCCGAATGCCAGAATTGTCTTCTTCCCACTGTCTGAATTCACACATGACTTGCCTGAAAGGCTGTCTGCAACTCAGCACGAAAATTCAATTGATAGTTTGATTTCTATAGGAACTGCTCATTGGAAGGGAGCGAAGTAATGTCACGTCGTTTTGTAACAATCATGATGGTTCTGACTATTGCCTGCCTGTTGGGTTCGGCTGCAATGGCTCAGACCAACGAGCGCGGTCTTGACCGCAAGAACCTGGACACTACCGTAAGTCCATGCGATAACTTTTATGAATATGCCAACGGCAGTTGGTTGAAGAACAACCCGATTCCGGCCGCGTATTCAAGCTGGGGTGTCTGGCACGAGATGCATGAACGGAATTCGAAGATGCTTCATGAGATTCTCGAATCGGCCGCCAAAGCCAACGCCACTAAGGGATCTCCAACCCAGAAGATCGGCGACTTCTTCTATGCGGCCATGGACACCACAACCATTGAAGCTGCAGGCGCCACGCCGCTGAAGGCTGACCTCGCCCGCATCGAGGCCCTGGCCAATACCGATCAGTTGATTCAGCTGATTACTGAATATCAGGCGCAGGGTATCCGCGTCCTGTTCGACGCCGATCCCGAGGCAGATTTGAAGAACAGTGAAATGGTCATTCTCTATGCCATGCAGGGTGGACTCGGCCTGCCTGATCGCGACTATTACACCAAGACCGATGATGAATCGAAGACCATTCGCGATCAGTATGTGCAGCATATGGTCAATATGTTCAAGCTTCTCGGTAAGGACGAAGCCGCGGCCAAGAATGAAGCCACAGCCGTCCTGGGCCTGGAAACCAAACTTGCCGAAGCGTCCTTGACCAATGTTGAACTGCGCGATCCGGCTGCCTCGTACAATATCGTGACCGTCGCCCAGGCGGATTCTCTCTCTCCGAATTTCTCGTGGAAGCGCTATCTGACCGGGCTCGGTCTGGAAAACGTTACCAGCTTTTCGTACAGCCATCCGAAATTCTTTGCCGAAGTGAACACGCTGATCAAGTCCGCGCCGCTCGCCGACTGGAAAGCGTATCTAAAGTGGCACATTGTCAGCGGTGCGGCCCCGTACCTGAGTTCCAACTTGGCGCACGAAGACTGGCGCTTCTTCGATTCTACGCTGGAGGGCTCCAAGGAAATGCTCCCCCGGTGGAAACGCGCCCTCTCCACTACCAACCGCGCACTTGGCGAAGTTCTCGGTCAGCTGTTTGTCGAGCGGATGTTCCCGCCGGAAGCCAAGGCTCGTGCCCTGGAGATGATCAAGAATCTGCAGGCTGCGCTGGGCAAGCGGATCGAAGGTCTGAGCTGGATGAGCGACGCCACCAAGCAGGCTGCGCTCCACAAACTCTCCACTTTCACCCCCAAAATCGGCTATCCCGACAAGTGGAAAGATTATACTAAGCTCGACATTGCTCGCGATTCTTATTTGAAGAACGTCCGTCGCGGACGCGCCTTCGCTCGCGCGTTTGATCTCAACAAAGTCGGCAAGCCGGTTGACAAGACCGAATGGGGCATGACGCCGCAGACGATTAACGCGTACTACAATCCGCTGCAGAACGAAATCGTATTCCCGGCAGCCATTCTCCAGCCGCCGTTCTTCGATCCCACCGCCGATGACGCTCTCAACTATGGCGCCATGGGTGCGATTATCGGTCACGAAATGACCCACGGATTCGATGATCAGGGAAGTCAGTTCGATGCTACCGGCAACATGTCCAACTGGTGGACCGACACCGATCGCAAGCAGTTTGACGAAAGGACCGGTGCTCTGGCCAACCAGTACGATAAGTACACGGTTGCCGGTGATGCCCATATCAATGGCAAGCTGACGCTGGGAGAGAACATCGCCGACCTCGGCGGTATCCTGGTTGCATTCGAAGGGTTCAAGATGGCGCTTGCCGCCAAGCCGTATGGCCCGATCGACGGTTTCACTCCGGAGCAGCGCTTCTTCCTCTCCTTCGCTCAGGCCTGGAGAGAAAACGCCCGTCCCGAAAATCTGAAACTCCAGGTGAACACCGACCCGCACTCGCCGGCGTACTGGCGTGTCGACGGCACCCTCACCAACGTGCCCGATTTCGCCAAGGCCTTTGGCTGTGCCGGAGGCAAGACAATGGTCAACACTGACAGCACGTTGATCAACATCTGGTAGTCGACCTACCGAATAGCTGCAAAGCAAAAGGCTCCGGTGCTAAGCACCGGAGCCTTTCTTGTATCTGCGATACGATTTACTTGCAGCAATCATGAACTTTGGTCGACGTCGGTGGAGCCTGCGGATGAAGATTCGGGCTCAAGTACGGAATGCCGAGCGACATTCCTCTGAGAATCAGAAGCAGGGCCAGCACAGTAGCACCGACCGGAATGCCGCGCACCAGCGTCCGCCTGATCTTCTCCGGCATCAACGAGCCAAACATGGAAATGGCGAACATTGCCGGAAACGTCCCGGCCCCAAAGAGGGCCATATATCCAGCCCCTTGCAACGCGGTACCGCTTGCGACCGCAGCCGCGAGCGCAACGTATACCAGGCCACAGGGCAGGAGTCCATTGAGCGCTCCAATGCCGAATAGCCCGGTCAGCGAACGCACGGCAAATAGTCTGCCCCAGACCGCACGAAATTTTTCGACAATCCTGGCAATCACCCTGTTTGGTCCAATGCGACCGGCCAACAGCTTCGGAGCGATGATCGCCAGCAGAATCAGCACACCCGACACGATCGAGACCCAGCGCTGAAAACCTGCCATCGAAATCATCTGCCCAAGAGCCCCGCACGCTACGCCGAGTATTGCATAAGTGAGGATGCGTCCCGCATTGTAGGCAATGCGACTGACAAGGAGAGCCGTCTTGGAATTGAAACCTTTCGGAAGCGCCAGGGCGATCGGACCGCACATACCAATACAGTGCAGACTGCCCAAAAACCCGAGCCCGAGCGCCGACCAGATATACCCGTTCATAGTTTCTCCTTACTCCACAAAGAACGATGATTCCTGATAGTATTCGTGTCCGCCGGAATCCCATCGAATCTTGGCTTTCCAGAACCCCGCCGGGAGCTTGGCGGCACTGATGCGTTGAAGCCCATTGTCCAATGCTATCGGCACACTCACATCCATGACGGCGCCTGACGGACGATAGAGCGTAATGGTACCGGCTACCGGCGCCAGTGTCAGAGTCGCAGGAAACGATACCAGCAGATCCTTGGAACCGGCGTCAAAGCCAATCTTCGGCCGTTCCGAAAGGGCACTGGTGCGGTTGATGCGGTCGATCTGCTGCTGGTAATCCAGCGACCTTTCATAGTAATGATCTTCGACCAGATCAAAATGCTGCAGAGATGCAAAGGCAACGATAGCCAGCGTGAACAGCACGAACCCGCCGTACAGCACGGCAACGCCTATTCCCCAGCGACTAGTGCTCTTCGTGGTGGTCGTCATCATGGTCCTTCTTATGATTTGGATCCGGCCCGACAAAAGTCGTCCTGATGCTTTGCAGTTTTCGTGCGCCCGAGGCCAGGTCAATCGTTACGACGGTATTGGCCACGTACAGCTCCGTCTGCGGCACCTGGATGGAAAAAACCGTTTCTTTCGAACCCTGCGCCGGAAGCACCAACTCCGGACCCAACATCGTGATTTGTCCTTTCGGCGCTGTCAGGGTCAATTGTACCGGCAGTTCATCGGTTGTCTTGTTCACGACATTGATAGTGTAGATATTCCTGATTGACCCGCCCGGCAGCTCTTCATAGAGAGAACCGGCCGCACGCAGGACGGTTGCTTCGATCGGTGTTCTCCTGGCCAATTGTATGGTCAGAATCGATGCCAGTATGACAAATATCACCGTATACAGTTTCATGCGCGGGGTATACCGGAGCTTCTCCCCTTTGGCGATGGCATCGTGCGATGAATATCGGATCAACCCGAGCGGGAGATTGACTCCGGCCATAACACGGTTGCAGGCATCGATACAGGCGGTGCAATTGACGCACTCCAGCTGGGTGCCGTTGCGAATATCAATCCCGGTGGGACAAACGCGTACACAGGCACTGCAGTCAATGCAGTCCCCGGTGCCGGCCCGTTCACCCGTACGCGAGATCGGCCCGCGCGGTTCGCCCCGCTTGAAGTCATACATCACTACAATGGAGTTGGTGTCCAGGAGGACCGACTGGAGTCTTCCATACGGGCAGACCAGCGTACAGGCCTGCTCCCGAAACCAGGCGAAAACCCAGTAAAAAATCAGGGAGAACACCATCATGAAAATGAACCCGACCAGATGTTCGGTCGGCGGCTTGGTGATGATTTCAATAAGTTGATCCACCCCGATGAAGTAGGCCAGAAACGTGTTCCCGATGACGAACGAAAGGGCAAAGAAGATCGCCTGCTTGAGTCCTTTTCGCATGAACTTCGATGCCGACGTCGGCTCCCGATCGAACTGTCTCTGGCGCGGGCCATTACCTTCGAGCAGGTACTCGATCTTCCGAAATACCATTTCGAGGAACACGGTCTGCGGACAGACCCAGCCGCAGAACAGCCGACCGAATGCCGCCGTGAACAGAATCACGAATACGGCGAACGAGATGGCGAACAGAACGAATAAATAAATATCCTGGGGCCAGAAGATCAGTCCCAGGATAAAGAACTTGCGGTGGACGACATCAAGCAGTAAGAGCGGATTCTTCCCCAACTTGACAAAGGGCGCTCCAAACAAAAAGATAAGCAGAAACCACGATAATACCGTGCGAGCGGTGTACAGTTTCCCTTTCGGCTGAGTGGGATACACCCAAAGCCGTCTTCCTCGCTGGTCAATCGTCGCGAGGGAATTACGGAAACCGTCCGAACCTTGACTGGACATAACCCTATTGCTTCACCAGATCTCCCTGTGGGGGTTTCGGGTTGGGGGGGTTGCTGCCATGAACGGAAAGGACGTAGCTGGCAACCTGCTGGATCTGGTCCGGAGTGAGTTCGGTGCGCCAGGCGAGCATTCCCTTGGCTGGATAGCCGTATTTTATCGTCTTTACAACATTGGTCATTCCGGCCCCGTGCAACCAGTAGTCGTCGGTCAGGTTGGGGCCAATGTTTCCTTCGCCGCTCTTCCCGTGACACTGCACGCAGCGGATAGTGAATATTCCCTTGCCCGCCTCGATCGCCGCCGGGTCGGTCAGCGCGACATAAGTGATTGTATCGGTCTCACGGCTCTCTTCGTGCCACGTGATCCCGCCGGCTTTCTTTACCGTTCCGGCCAACCGGGCGTCCCGCGGTGGATCATAGAGGGGCGAATGGTAGTTGGGGATGATTCCCAGCATCTTCGCGTCGACGCTCTGAATCCGCTCATAGTTCGGGTCCAGTTCGCGACGGTATTCGTCGGCGCTGAGATAGCCGATATTGAACACATGGTAAAATCCCATATACAATACGGCCCAGACGATGGTGATGTAGAATAGCCATATCCACCAGCGCGGGAGATCGTTATCCAGTTCCTGGATACCGTCGTAATTATGATCCAGAAGTTTGGGGTCTAGTTCAGTCATTGGATTCCTCACGATCACAAGCAGTGGACTCTATTGGAAGTCTACTCATTTTCTCAACATGGTTTTTGTCCATCCGGACAGCCTGGTACACGATCGAGCAGAACGCTGCAATAAACAAACAGAGTCCGACGATCGAATACACCTGCGAATTTTCTATCGACTGCAATACTTCGCGAAACATCACGCCCCCTACATCCCCGCCTTGGCGGCGTTTCCTTTGATGTCCATCCCGAGGCGCTGAAGGTATGCGATCATGGCGATAATCTCCGTGTCGGACATTGCATCGACATTCGATTCCTTCAGGTTGGCGACCACTTTCTGCGCCTGCTCGGTCAGCTCATTATTGGCGATGACGTCGTATCCGATCGGATACGGTACACCCAGTGCCTGCATAGCGCGAATCTTGGATGGCGTGCTGCTGGTATCCAGTTTGTCGGTCAGCAGCCACCGGTACGACGGCATGATCGATCCCGGCGACATTACCGCCGGATCAGCCATATGTTTGTAATGCCAGGCATCGGGATATTTTCCTCCCACGCGCTGAAGATCCGGCCCGGTCCGCTTGGATCCCCACTGGAACGGGTGATCGTACACATATTCACCCGCCTTGGAATACTCGCCATACCGCTCCGTCTCAGAGCGGAACGGGCGCACCAATTGCGAATGGCAGAGATAACATCCCTCGCGGACATAGATGTCTCTTCCCTGCAGTTCCAGAGGCGTATACGGTTTGACACTGGCAATAGTCGGAATATTGGATTCTATCAGGAAAGTCGGAATCATCTCGACCAGGCCACCGATCAGGATGGCGATCGCGGTCAGTATACTGAAGAACAGCGGCTTGCTTTCCAGCCAGCGATGTCCGACTTTTTCCGGTTTGGCATGGGCGTGGTCAATCGCGGGAGCCTGAGCCGCTTCATCCGCTTCAAATGAACCCTGCTTCATAGTCTTCACCAGGTTGTAGATCATGAGGACCGTTCCGCCCAGGAACAGCGCGCCGCCAACGGCACGAAGCAGGTACATCGGTAATATCTGCAATACGGTCTCAAGGAAGTTCGGATAGCGGAGAATTCCTTCCGGTGTGAACTCCTTCCACATGAGCCCCTGAGCTATTCCGGCAAAATAGAGCGGAAGGGCATAGATGATGATTCCCAGGAACGATATCCAGAAGTGCAGCGATGCCAGTTTCTCCGAGTACAATTTGGTTCGATACAGCCGGGGTATCAGCCAGTACAGGATACCGAAAGTCAGGAACCCGTTCCATCCGAGTGCGCCGACATGGACATGGGCAATCGTCCAGTCCGTGAAGTGCGACAGGGCATTCACGCTCTTAACCGACAAGGTCGGCCCTTCAAAGGTAGCCATACCATAGGCGGTAACGGCGACCACCATGAATTTGAGAACGGCGCTCTCCCTCACCTTGTCCCAGGCACCGCGCAGGGTCAAAAGACCGTTGAGCATTCCGCCCCACGATGGCGCGATCAACATCACGGAAAAGACCGATCCCAGCGACTGCGCCCAATCTGGAAGTGACGAATACAAGAGATGGTGTGGTCCGGCCCAGATATAGAGGAAAATGAGCGACCAGAAGTGCACGATCGAAAGTCGATAGGAAAAGACCGGACGGTTCGCCGCTTTCGGCATGAAATAGTACATCAGGCCCAGATACGGCGTGGTCAGGAAGAACGCGACCGCATTGTGTCCGTACCACCACTGCACGAGAGCATCCTGAACGCCGGCATAGACCGGATAGCTCTTCATGAAACTGACCGGAAGTTCAACCGAGTTGACGACATGAAGCACGGTGACCGTCACCCAGGTGGCGATGTAGAACCAGATCGCCACGTACATATGCTTTTCGCGGCGCTTGACGATCGTCCCGAACATGTTGTAACCGAAAATAATCCAGACGAGAGCGATGCAGATGTCGATCGGCCACTCCAGTTCGGCGTATTCTTTTCCGGTGGTGAACCCCATCGGCAGTGAGACTGCCGCCATCACGATTATCGCCTGCCAACCCCAGAAATGAAGCCGGCTGAGCAGATCGGAGAACATCCTCGCCTTGCACAGTCGCTGAAGCGAGTAGTACACTCCACAGAAAATCCCGTTGCCGACAAACGCAAAGATTACCGCGTTGGTGTGCACCGGGCGAATGTGGCTGAAGGTCAGGTAAGGAATTCCTAGATTGAGACTCGGGAAATACAGCTGTACGGCTGCGATCAGACCGACCAGCATGCCGACTGCTCCCCAGATCGCCGAAGCGATCCCGAAATCTCGCACTATCCTATTGTCGTACTTGAAACTTTCAACGGACATATTATTACTCCACGGAGGAACTCTTTTTATCCTTAGGATTGTCAACCGGCGACGAATCGTCGTGCAGCATGCGCAACGATGGCGTTACCGTGTCGTCATATTGGCCGCTCTTCACAGCCCAAAGAAAGGCAATCAAAAATCCGGCGGCAACTACAACCGACGCAATAAGGAGAACTACAACCACTTTCATCTTAGGACAGCCCCTCTCGCCTGGCGGCCCAGCGGGCTGAAAGAACCGCAAACAGGACCACCGACACTGAACTTATCGGCATTAAGATAGCCGAAACCACCGGCGAAAGGTGTCCGGTGACCGCAAAGCTCAATCCAATGGCATTGTACAGAAATGAAAGTGCAAAACTCCACCAGATCATGGTTCGGCAGCGTCGCGCCATAGCCACGAAACGAGGAATAAGTCGTATACTATTAGCTTCAAGGATGGCGTCACAGGCCGGCGTGAAAGCGGAACTATCTTCCGTTACCGCAATCCCAACTGTGGCGGCTTGAAGTGCGCCGGCATCGTTCAAACCATCCCCTACCATCAGCACGCGGTTGCCCGCTGAAGTCATCGCGGCAATGCCGTCCAACTTGTCATGCGGGGAACAGCCAAAACGGGCGGTGACGTTATCTCCAAGCAATTCCCGGATGGCAGTTTCTTCGCGAGAGGTGTCACCCGACATCACGCTGATCGCAAAACTCTGCTTCAGCTCCTGGGCTGCTTCCTTAATCCCCTCTCGGAATTGACTGGCCGCAATGTATTCGGCGACAAAAACGCCATCTATCACTATGTGGGTCGTATGTTCTGTCGATCTCCCCTGGTCGGCTCGCGCGTTTTCTTTCCGCATCATGACCAGCCATCCCGCGCGCCCTACCCGGACTTCATGGCCGTCCACGGTCGCTGAAATCCCGTCACCGGGGAACTCACGATACTCAGAGACAGGAAGAACTCCGCTCCCTGCCAGGCTCTGGGCGATTGCCCGACTCACCGGGTGTGTCGACTGCGACACCAACGAGTAGACCAGACGACGATCGCGCTCCTCTATCGGGTCGCCGACAAACCGCCCGTCCCGATCGCTGCTGTGCGTCAGAGTACCGGTTTTGTCGAACACGATACTGTCCAGTTTTGACATTGATTCGACGACAACAGGCGTGCGCACGAACAGGCCATGCTTTCCCCAGAGTCGCGAAGCTGTCCCCAGCACAAAGGGTGAACTGAGGGCCAGAGCACAGGGGCAGGCGACTATCAGTACCGAGGTGACGGCAAACATGATCCGTGTGGAATCCACCACGCTCCAATAGGCGGCCGCACCGGCCGCTATTACCAGGACCGCGACCGTAAACCACAGGCCGACTGAATTGGCCAATGTCGCCGTTGTGAGATTTCTATCCTTGGGGAGATTCTGACTGCCCCACAATCCAACCAGATAGCTCTGTGACACTGCGCGGATGACCTCAAGTTCAATCGCGCCGCCGATCTGTCTGCCACCGGCGAATACTTTCTGAAGCGGCTCGACCGGTTGAGGGGCCGCTTCCCCGGTTACAAAACTGTAATCAAGTCGTGCCGGCCCATTCAAGAGGACGCCATCAGCCGGAACCAGCTCCTGATTCCTGACAATGATGTGGTCTCCCGGCTTCAGCTCGGTTATCGGGACTGTGGTCTGCTCCGAGCCAAGGTTCTTTATTGCCGAGATCGGGAAGTAGGAACGGTAATCCCGCTCGAATGAAAGTCGGTCATACGTCTTCTGCTGGAACAATCGTCCCAGCAGCAGAAAGAAAACAAGGCCGGTAAACGAATCCAGGTACCCGGGCCCCGCGTTGGTGACGATGTCAAAGAGACTTCGGAAATACAGCATCCCGATCCCAAGGGACAGAGGAACATCGAGATTAACGAATCGCTCGCGCAGTCCCTGATAAGCGGAACGGAAGTAGTCATTGGCCGAATACAGGAGTACGGGGGTTGCCAGAAGTAAACTCGCGATCCGGAATGTGAGCGAAAGCGAGTGTTCCGTCAGTCCGCCGCTGAAGTATTCCGGCAAACTGAACAGCATGATATTGGCAAAGGCGAAACCGGCAACCCCAATTCGGGCATACAACCTGACATTTGGATTGCGGTTGATCTTGCGATCCAAACTGTCCAGCGTGATCTGCGGTTCATAGCCGAGGTTAGCCAGAAGTTCCACGACCTGTCGCAGCGAAATCTGTCCCTGACGGAAAATGATCGTCACCGTCCGTTCCGGGAAATTCACTTCGCTTTTCAGAATCCCCTGACGCACCTGGAACAGCCGCTCCAGAAGCCAGACACAGGCCGCACAGTGCATCTGTGGAATTCTGAAATGCACTCGACTGCGCTCGGCATCCTGATAGTCCAACAGACGGGCTTGTATCGTGGGATCATCGAGATAGGCGTGGCGAACGGAGATTTCCGAAGCGGGGCGCAAGCCTGGGGTTGTGTCGTCGTGGTAATACCCGTCGAGATGTGACCCCTTGAGCAGGTGGTAGACGGAAAGGCAACCGGCACAACAGAACAAGCGGTCTCCATCGGAGAACCTCTGTGCGTCGCACGCCTGTCCGCAATGGTAACAGGCTGTCACCTTTTCCGTGGCCGTGGTTGTTACTGTCTCCGCCATCTGCCTTGCTCGCGGAATACTATACACTTTAGTGTAAAATACTCCTATTTAGCCCATATTTCGGCCGTCCAATATAGGGAGTTTTTCGGCAGGTGCAAGAAAATGTGAAGATGGTTTACCTCTCATCTCCACGATTACGGTTTAATTGGTAATCTTCACCATGATGGAATGTATTAGCTGGATCGAACGGCCGGAAGGATCAATCAATCGCGTCGACTGCACCGGGAAGAAATCGCACAGCCTGCGCTATTCGTCTTGACGTTCCCTATTGGTCTGAGTATTCTATCCAAATATTATAGACACTGTTATTCACTTTTGACGCATAGCCCGGGAGGGGTGTACGCGCATGAAGAAACTCCTGCTACTCCTGTCCACCACAATAAGTATCGCCATTCTCCTGTTCGGTTCGGCCACGGCCGGTTCTCTCTGGGGGAAGATCTCCGACGAGGAATGGAAGCTGACCCCGCCGGCATCGCTCCCGGATGCGAATGCAGCGGTCGTGTTTGATGTGTGTACCCTCACGGTTTCGATTGACAACATCGATACTCGCCGACATGTGCGCCTCAAGCTGTTCAACAAACAGGGGGCATCCGATGTCGGAGACATTACCATCAGCTATCACAAGGATGACGGCATCAGAGATTTCAAAGCTCAGACAATCTCCCCCGACGGCAAGGTAACTAAGGTTGACGGCAAGGACGTTCACGTCAAGGAACTCGACAACTGGCGGGAAAAGACCTTTGCCTTCCCGGCCGCAGATAGCGGCTGCATTCTCGAATACACCTACCGCAACGTTAACAGCCGCTTTCACCGCCTCGATCCATGGTACTTCCAGGCGGAGGTGTTCACCTTCAAGTCGGCGTTCACCCTGGTCCTGGCGCCCGGATTCTCCTATGTCACCTCAGTCGCCAACGTTCCGGCGGCTGACCGGGCCGGCGTATCGGGTGACTACATGTTGGCCGGGGCCAATTTCGCCAAGATGAAAACGTTTACCTGGACGCGCTCCAATGTACTGGCTATCAAAGACGAGCCCTATATGGGGTGCGAAAACGATTTCACATCGTCACTGCACCACCAACTCGTGTCATATGACAACGGCGCATCACGCTACGCCTATATCAGCGACTGGAAAGAACTCGGTGAAGACTTTCAGAAATTTATCGATGGATATGCCACCGGAGGGGACTTGAAAGAACTGGTGGCCGAGGTCACAACCGGAGCTACGTCAGACACCGCCAAGGCACGATTGCTGTACGAGTGGGTTGCCAATAACATCAAATACGATGCCGCCGGAACCAAAGGATGGTTTCGGAATGACAATCTAAGCCAATTGCGCAAGGCCGGTTCCGGTTCGGGTGAAGAAAAGAACATCCTGCTCTGCCAGCTTCTGCGGAAAGCTAATATCCAGGCCTGGCCCGTTCTCATCAGCACTCGATCACACGGCAAGTTCAACCCAGAGATTTATCAGACTCAGCAGTTCGACTATATCATTACCTATGCCCAGTTCGATTCGGCAGTAATCTTCATGGACGCGATCAGCAAATACTGTCCATTTGGAATGATCCCGCCGGACAAGTTGGCCGATGGCGGGTGTCTTATCGATGGTTCAAATTCCCAGCTGGTCAAGATTCTCCGGCACGAACCTGAAAACTACCGGATCGACAGTACCGATGTCCTGGTCGACTCCAACGGGACGGCGCACTGCACCACTCGGTGCACGTTTGCCGGGTATTTCGCCCCCAACTACGGCGAATTTCATGAAGCCGAGACTCCGGAAGAATTCCTGCGGCAGTACTTTCTCAACAAGATCGATGAACATGCGGTGATTGACAGCAACCGGTTTTCGATTGATTCTACCGGCCATTGCGTTCTCGAAGCATCCTACTCGCTGAAAGATTACGCTCGACTGCTGGACAACAACCTGGCCCTCAGGCCGATATGCTATCGTTTCAGGGAGAACCCGTTTGTGGCGCCCAAGCGCCAATTCCCGATTGATTTCGATTTCAAACAGAAGTACACCAATGTCATTACGGTTCACAGCGACAAGAAAGTGACCACCGCCCAGCTACCGCCCAAGGTCGAGGTCACGACCGATGGCGCGTCGTACAGTCGCGTCTCATTTCTGGAGAATGAGACAGTTCGCATTGTCGCGACTCTGAAACTGGAAAAGGAAATCTATTCCCCGTTTCGATATGGCGACATGAAGAAGCTGTTCGAGTCTGTCGCCAAAGCTCAACAGGACGACATTATCCTGACGCTGGGCACATGAAAAGACTTGTAGCACTCCTTGGGACCGGATTGGCGTGGCTGTTTCTCGCCGCGGTAACGGCGTCGGGTACGGACTATTCCGGTACGGCCCGCATCGATACGCTCATCTTGAAAACCGCTGTCACCGGCAACGGCTCGGTCGTGTCCATCCATACTCGCACAACCATCCTCACCGCTGCCGGCGAAGGTTTCGGCAATTGCTCGGCAACGGAAACCCCATATCGCTCGATTCGAAACCTGCAGGTGCAGGTCTTTGATCAAACAGGCAAGCGGGTGGTCAACCACGCCAGGAAGGATCTGACCCGATTCTGCGGGTACGGCGAAGCCTTCACGCTGTATCAGGACAATTGCAGTTACGATGAAACTCCCACCGCCGCAGCATACCCGTACTCGGTAGTATTCGATTGCGAAT
This sequence comes from Candidatus Zixiibacteriota bacterium, assembly GCA_049290195.1. Classification (GTDB taxonomy): domain Bacteria; phylum Zixibacteria; class MSB-5A5; order GN15; family FEB-12; genus FEB-12. The sequence continues at coordinate 1,287 of JBATNE010000283.1, read as the reverse complement.
ACGAGCTCAAATCCAATTTCTTCCTTCGTGAGATACCGATTCAGCGGGCCCTCCCCATAACCTATGGCTTGCTGGTGTTGACATTTCCCATCGTCAATCCAATTCATTACAAGGCATATCAATTCGATATCCCTGCGGTCGACAGCAGTGCCGGTAGTGTCAGGACAGTCACCTGGAGAATTTCGAATTTGCCCGCCGCCCCCGACATTGCCAATCTGCCGCCGTATTTGAGAGGCGGAAGCAGAATCTCGCTCTATGCCGAACGGTACAGCTTTGGTGAAGTGACCATGCCGTCCCGTTCGTGGAAGAATCTCGGACTGGTGTATAAACAGCTCAGTGATTCCCGATATCTGACCATGCCGGATACGATCAGGAAACCGGAAAGCGCGACCGCCGCCCATGCAATGGCCGATCGACTGTATACTGAATTGGTCAAATCGTCCAGATATGTGTCCGTCAATATTGGTATGAGCGGCTGGCAGCCCGAATTTGCCGCCAAGACGCAAACCTGTGGCTATGGGGATTGCAAGGGGCTGACCACGCTTCTCGTTTCCAGACTTCGCCAATCCGGTATCGAGTCCTATCCATGTCTGGTCCGTACCAGTGATGGGGGCGCCCCGGACACGGCCTTTGTCAATGACGATTTCAATCACGTCATCACTATGGCGGTGACCGGTGCCGACACACTGTGGTACGACCCAACCTCTCAGGTCTCCCCGGCCGGATTGATCCCGTACCAGGACCAGAATACCGATGTCCTCGTGATAACCGACACCGGCGGAGTGCTGGTCCACACACCATCGTCAACAGCCGACATATCCTGCTGGCGGAGATCCTGTGATATCTCTGTCGACAGCACCGGCATGATTACGGCGCATGTTACTTCCATGGTTACCGGATTGTGCGCGGCTACCACGCGCTGGGGGCTCTACGGAGAGACTAATGACGACAGGAAGCGATATGTCGAGCGCATCTTTCAGCCTTCGGGCGGCAAATACACCGTGGACAGCATCTCGTACCAGAATCTCGATTCAACGTCACTGCCGCTGATCGTCAAGGCGCGGCTTCGGTCGGAGCGCCCCATGGATCGAATCGGGGGAGTCACCTACTTGCTTCCCTTCTTCATCGCGCGGCGGATTCTCGGAGAAGGACAGAATTGGGCCACCCGCACATGCCCCATCTTTACCGGTTACCCCGTAACGGTGATCGATTCGGTCACTGTTCACGCTCCGATAACATCTCAATGCGACTCACTTCGATTCCCGGCTGGAGACAGCTTGAAGTTTG
>JBATNE010000282.1:0-2744 GCA_049290195.1 Candidatus Zixiibacteriota bacterium | reverse complement strand
GGTATTGGGGATCAAAGCGATTCCTCCGATGACGCCGAGTACGCCAAGAATCATCCACTTCATCGGCAGGTCACGAGCCGTGCGCGGAATATCTCCCTGCGTGCCCTTGCCCCCGACGAGTTGTTTGAATCCTTCGCGGAACGACTGAATAATGATCGGGAATGACTTGGAAAGGGAAACGAATCCACCCAGAGTCACGGCTCCGACACCGAGATACTTGATGTAGAAATTTCTGATTTGTCCCGGATCCATTTGCCCGAGTGGTATTGTTGCCGGGGAAATGATGAGATCCGGTGCCTGACTTCCAATGAAGGCCAGAAGCGGTGAGATGGCCAAGTAGCCGAGTACCGCGCCGCTGAGCATCATGGCAGAAATCTGCGGACCAATGATATATCCGACAGCCAGAAGCGCAGGGGTGGCGTCGATCCCGAGCACGCCCCCTTTAAAAACGCCGCTCAGATTTTTGTCGACCGTTTCAGGCCAGCCTTTGATCATGCTCATGATCACCTTGTAGCCGCCGCCGATGCCGATTCCGGTGAATACGAGTCGGGCGCCCGCGCCCCCCTGGTCACCGGCCTTGATGATCTCGGCGCAGGCGGTGCCTTCGGGATATTTCAACTTCCCGTGTTCCTGCTCAACCAGGAAACGGCGCAGCGGAATCATTAATAGCACACCCAGAGTGCCGCCTAGTACGGCCAGGGCTAATATCTGCCATCGCGAAATCTCAAAATCATACCCTTGCGCCTTCAGAGCAGAACTTGCGGACCAGATGAAAAAGGCCGGGACGGTAAAGATGATACCTGCTGCAAGCGATTCACCGGCTGATCCCATACCCTGCACGATGTTATTTTCAAGGACGGTGGGGCGTTTTTTCGACATTCGCAGCGCAGCCATGGACATGACTGCCGCAGGAATTGAAGCCGACACCGTCATCCCAACTTTAAGGCCGAGGTAGGCATTGGCCAATCCGAACACCAGTGCCAGCGCCACACCCAATATGAGGGCGCGGGTAGTCACTTCGGCGGGGGATTCACTTGCTGGAATAAACGGTTTGTACTTTTCAGGCGCGTTTGGTTTTTCTGTCGCTGACACCGTTACTTTGACCTTTCTCCCATGCGGGGCGAGAATGAGCTTGCCGTAAGTTACTGTGCGACTTCAACAAGTCAAGTTATTTGGTCAGGGGAGGGGGCAGGCCGCCCGCCCGAAAGCGACAGGGGACGGTTCCGTCCGGCCACATCGACGCCAATCTGGATGGGTATGGTCCATGAAGGGCTGGTCGCTCCGACGGCGCAACGGCTGCGTCACACAGTAACAAACAGCAATTTAACTTGACACAAACGGGGTTGAACTGCTTGATTACCAGTGGACATAAGAGGGAACCAGTTCTTTTCAGCACCTTTCTTTTCGATTGCACTCCGTATAACATAGTGAGCCGAATATTCGCCGTTTTAGCATTGCGGATAAGATAGCGGCTGCGTGGACAAGGAGTGTGTAATGCCACGACAGCTACAGAAGTAACCAAGCAACCCAGAGAAGGGAGTGAGCCTTGTTGAAACGAAAGTACACAACTTGTCTCATTGTTGCATTGCTGGCATTGCCGGCGATGATTGCCGCGAAGGCTCCACAGGAAGTGGTCCTTGGTGCGGCAACGGTAGCGTCGGACAACACTATCACGATTCCCGTGTCGATCTCCAACGGCGATAATCTCGTTGGCATCGATATGGCGTTTGAGTATTCGTCCGGTGTGACCATCAAGGAAGTACGGTTCGATAACGGCCGTATTGCCAATTGGGATCTGAAGGCGAGCATTCTGAACAGCGACAAACGTACCGTTGTGGTAATGGCTGTTCCTCAGCTCACCATGGCGAAAAAGGGACCGCTTGCCGAAGGTTCCGGCCAGGTGGCTGAGTTGGTCTTTGAAAAGACCGATCCGACTGTGCAGGCTGTGACGTTGACTCCGACGGTAGTCGAAGATCCGCACCATCAGGTGTTCTTTGTCTACGCTACCAGTGATGCAGCGAAGGGCTATACACAGTGGACCGAAGATCCGGCGGTGAAAGGCACCACCGTATCATTTGGTTTGTCTCAGGGCGGTCAGAAGCCGACTTCGTTTGCCGTCATGCAGAACTATCCAAACCCGTTTAACCCGACCACCCAGATCTCCTTTGATCTGCCGGTGGCAAGCGGTGTCCAGCTTTCCATTTACAACGTGCTGGGCCAGAACGTCCGTGAACTGGTGAATCAGGATATGGCTGCCGGAAGTCATGTCGTGACCTGGGATGGTCGCGCTGACAACGGCTCGTCGGTCGCCAGCGGCGTCTACTTCTATCGTCTTACGGCCGGCAGCTACAGCCGTACGATGAAGATGATGATGCTCAAGTAGATCTCATAACAGTTCCGGGCGCTATACGCGTACAATAAAGTTTGAGCCTGCGCTGTCGGTCACGGCGCAGGCTCTTGCTATTTACGCAGCATCTGCTGTTCAAACCCACCCCGATTCGCACACTCTGCGTCTCGCACACTCACAGGTTCTCTGTCGGTACTGCTAATGCGTTAATAAGCAATAAGATATGGTATGTTTTGCGGGTTGGCACGCCGGTTGTATATAAGTACGGTGCGAGTCAATGTCGGGTGTCACAACCTGACGGCCTTGGGCAGTCTTTCTTGGCGGTTATGCTGTTTGAAGCCGAAATTGATTCGTACAGTGAGGAAAGCAGGTCTCAACTCCGGTTGAGGCCTCTTTT
>JBATNE010000281.1:0-6551 GCA_049290195.1 Candidatus Zixiibacteriota bacterium | reverse complement strand
GTCTTGATAACGGTCGGAGCCGAGATCACGACGATCGTCTGCGACTGATCAGCCATAATGTTCACGTTCTCAATCTTGAGATCGCGCACGTGGATGGAATCACCAATGCCGAGATTGGAAACATCGACTTCGACATGCTCCGGAATATTGGTCGGCAAGCATGAGATTGCGAGTTCACGCATCACGACCTGCATGATGCCGCCTTCAGCCTTCACGCCGATAGCCGTGCCGACATAGTGCAGCGGGATATCGATGTGAATCGGACGGTTCATGGAAATGGCGTGGAAATCGATATGGACCAGCTTGCTGGTGACCGGGTCCTTCTGGATTTCACGGATAATCACTTTGTTAGCCTGACCATCGACATTGAGCGTGAAGATGGTACTTTCTCCTCCGGAGGCCTTCATTGCGCGGCGGAATTCCCGCTCATTGACGACGACCGACACAGGCTTGAGTTCCGGGCCGTACATCACGCCGGGGACATTTCCTTCGACGCGAGCTCTCCGGGCAAACCCTTTCCCGACTGTTTGCCGCGAGCTGGCGGCGATAGCTACATCTTTCATGACAGAATCAAAACCTCCAAAAAATAATTACGACTTTTCATCTCGGGCCGGCTGCTCTTCAAACAGAGAGGAGACGGACTGCTCGTCGGAAATACGGCGAATCGCTTCGCCGATCAGCTCCGAACAGGTTAGAATAACAAACTTGTCACCCAGCGCCTTCTGCGACTGGTCAACGGAATCGGCGATAATACACTTCTTGATCGGAGACTTGTTGATCCGCTCGATCGCCTGCCCGGACAGAACGCCGTGCGTACAGGCGGCATAGATATCGAGCGCGCCGCGCTCGGTCAGATACTCGGCCGCATGACAGATGGAGCCGGCCGTATCGACCATATCATCGCGAATCAACACGTTCTTTCCCTTAACATCACCAATGAGACTCATCACTTCGGAGACATTGGCTTTCGGGCGCCGCTTGTCGATAATGGCCAGATCGGCATGCAGGACGGCCGCGGTTGAGCGGGCCAGTTTCAGCGAGCCGACATCCGGCGGCACCACAACCAGATTCTCAAGATTCATCGAGCGGAAGTAATCGTTGAATATCCATGACGAATATAAATGGTCGTGGGGAAGATCGAAAAATCCCTGTATCTGGCTGGCATGAAGATCCATCGTGATCACGCGGTCGGCACCGGCGGTGGTAATGAGATTGGCCACCAGCTTGGCGGTGATCGGAACGCGCGGACGATCCTTGCGATCCTGACGGGCATATCCGTAGTACGGAATAACGGCCGTGATTCGCATGGCCGAGGCACGCCGCGAGGCCTCAATCAACATCAGCAGTTCCATCAGGTTTTCCGCCGGAGCGTTGGTGGACTGGACGATGAAGAGGTCGGCGCCTCGAATATTCTCGTTTATCTGGACAAACACTTCGCCGTCGGAAAATTTCGTCACGATACAATCGGTGAGGGTCTCACCGAGATAGGCGGCGATTTTCTTGGCCAGCCCGACATTGGCGTTGCCGGAGACGAGTTTTATTTCGCTTCGAATAATCATTTGCTACACACGCTTGTTACTGCACTTGGGAAGTTCACTCTGGTGGGGTCCGGCCAATAAGCTGGGGCGCCAGGATTCGAACCTGGGAATGTCAGCTCCAAAGGCTGATGACTTACCACTTGTCGACGCCCCAGTTACTTTCCCTGGGCATCAGGGAGCTGCATTTTGCAGTTTCAGCTCCTGGTGATACGCTTCCAGGACCATTTCTTCCAAGTGTTCGCGCATCTCTGTCGTCACCGGGTGAGCAATGTCCTGATGGGTGCCATCGGGTCGCTTGCGACTGGGCATGGACACGAACAGGCCACTGGTTCCCTCGATGATTTTCATTCCGCGCACTACGAAGGCATGGTCAAAGGTGACATTTGCGAAACCCTTGAGCCGCTCTTCGTTTCTCAACGTTACCCGGATCTCTGTGATTTCCACGGCGGCCCTCCCGGCCTAGTCTTAAAAACCATAGGACGGAATGATAACCGGGCGAACATCAGTTACGTACCAGTCATCACCCGCGATTTGTCGCCCGACCGCACCGGGCGCTTCGCCGTAAATCCCAAAAAACGTCGATCCGGAGCCACTCATGCGAACCATGAGCGCGCCGCTGTCCATCAATGCTGTCCTGACCCGATCCAAGATCGGATAGTTTTTCAGGTGGTTGCATTCGAAATCATTGCCAGTCAATCGCAAAGCCTCAATAAGCTCTCCGATCGACTGGCAGGGTGGTAAAGTAAATCCCGAATCCACATGTGTCAACTCCCTTTTGAGCTCCGCATAGCTCCGAGGGGTGCTGATTCCAACCGATGGCGTCACCAGCGTGAGCCAGTAGTCAGTCGGAAGTGCAAGCGGCGTAATAACTTCCCCGCGTCCGCGAACATCGGCCTGTCCGCTGGAAAAGAAGAATGGGACATCCGAACCGAGCTGGGCACCCAACCCGGCCAGGTCGCGATCGTCTAAGCCTAATGAAAACAATAAGTTACAGGCTACAAGCGTCGCCGCTGCATCGCTGGAACCGCCACCCAGCCCACCACCAACAGGGATTTGTTTATCCACATGTACCGAAATTCCGCCCGAAACCGTATGGCGCGCTTGGATCAACTTAAAGGCCCGGGCGATGAGATTGGACTCGTCGGTCGGGGCAGACCAGGGACCAGTCATGTCGATTCGCACAGTTGGACTCTCCGTGCGTGTGACCCGAAGACGGTCAAACAGAGAGACTGCCTGGAAAGCGGACTTGATGTTGTGGAAATTGTCGGGACGGCGGTTCAGGATTTCCAGATACAGGTTAATCTTGGCCGGGGCTCCAATGACGACTTCGGTTGAAGAAAGCTGCTTTACAAACGCCACCAATCCACCTCAACGTATTACGTATACCGCTGTGAAGTCGGCACAATCTCAGTAGTGGCAATATAGGAGTACTGCCGCAAAATGTCACCCGCCGGACCAAAAAAGAAGACAACTTCCGCCACTTGAAAATGGGCACGGCCTGCCGTATACTGCCCGGACTTGTTTGGGCAACATTTTTTGAACAGGAGGTCTCGAGTGGACCATTTTGGCGTCAAAGCAGAGTTAAAAACCGGACACGGTAAATATACAATTCACCGCATCGACAAACTGAATAAGTACGGCAAGATCGATCAACTCCCGTACTCGATCAAAGTACTTCTCGAAGCGGTCGTCCGCACCTGCGACGGACACGCGGTCACCGAAGATGACGTGAAGCGACTGGCGGGATACAATGCGAAAAAAGTCGGCGAAGTTGAACTTCCGTTCAAGCCGGCCCGCGTGATATTACAAGACTTCACCGGAGTACCCGCAGTAGTGGATCTGGCCGCGATGCGTTCCGCCATGAAGCGGATGGGAGGAGATCCCCAGAAAATCAATCCGCTGGTGCCGGTCGATCTGGTGATCGATCACTCGGTGCAGGTGGATGCCTTTGCCTCGGGCGACGCCCTCGAGTTCAACATGGAAAAGGAATTCGAGCGGAACCGGGAGCGGTATGAATTCCTCCACTGGGGAAAACACGCCTTCAACAATTTCCGCGTCGTGCCTCCGGCGACCGGTATCGTGCACCAGGTGAATCTGGAATACCTGGCGAAAGTAGTCATCGCGAATAACGGCGAAGCCTATCCGGACACGCTGGTCGGAACCGATTCACACACTGTCATGATCAACGGTCTCGGCGTCGTCGGCTGGGGTGTTGGCGGGATTGAAGCCGAAGCGGTCATGCTTGGCCAGCCGCTCTACATGCTGACGCCCGAAGTGATCGGATTCAAATTGACCGGCGAACTATCCGAAGGTGTCACCGGTACTGATCTCGTGTTGACCCTGACGCAGATTCTTCGCAAGAAAGGTGTCGTCAGCAAGTTTGTCGAATATTGCGGCCCCGCGCTCGATACACTCTCTTTACCGGTGAAGGCGATGGTCGGCAATATGGCGCCGGAATATGGTGCGACCATGGGGTATTTCCCGGTCGATGACTCCACTCTGGCATATCTGAAAATGACCGGCCGAAGCGACGAAGAAGTCGACCTGGTCGAGCGGTATACCAAAGAGCAGGGGATGTTCCGTGCCAAAGGTTCTGCGATACCGGAATTCACCGAACTGCTCGAACTGGATATCTCCACTGTGGAACCCTGTCTGTCCGGACCGAAACGTCCGCAGGATCGAGTCTCTCTTGCCAATGTCAAATCTGATTTCATCAAGTCACTGGAGAAACCGGTGGCCGAGCGCGGATTTGAACTCCCTGCCGCAGAACGGACCAGAACCGTAACCATGGGGAACGGACACGGCGCCGAAATGGGGCACGGTGCGGTAGTTATCGCATCGATTACCTCCTGCACCAACACCTCCGATCCGTATGTACTGATTGCCTCCGGCATTCTCGCGAAGAAAGCCGTTGAGCGTGGCTTGACCATCAAGCCGTACGTGAAAACATCACTCGCCCCCGGTTCACGCGTGGTGACCGATTATCTGGACAAGGCGGGACTCTCGCAGTATCTGGATAAGATCGGATTCCAGACGGTCGGCTATGGTTGCACAACTTGTATTGGCAACTCCGGTCCGCTTCCTGAACCGGTGGTGAAGGCGATCAACGATGGTTCTCTTGTCGCTGCCGCCGTGCTTTCCGGAAATAGAAATTTCGAGGGACGTGTCAACCCGCATACCCGGGCCAACTATCTTGCCTCGCCGCCTCTGGTAGTTGCGTACGCACTGGCCGGATCGGTGGAAATCGACTTGATGACCGAGCCGATCGGCAAAGATCCTAGCGGCAAAGATGTCTTCCTGAAAGAGATCTGGCCGACCAACAAAGAGATCGAAGATTGCGTCAAGATGGCGGTCACGCCGGAGATGTTCCGCAAGGCGTATGGCTCGGTGTTCGATGGCAACCCGACCTGGAATGAAATCAAAAGCACCAAGAGCGAGCTGTATTCGTGGGATGACAAGTCGACCTATATCCAGGAGCCGCCCTTCTTTATCGGGATGGCCAAAGAGCCGGGTGATATTCAGCCGATTCGCGATGCCCGGGTGCTGGCGATGTTTGCCGATTCCATCACCACCGATCACATCTCTCCCGCAGGATCAATCAAAGCTGATTCACCGGCCGGACGATTCCTTATGGACCACGGCGTGCAGTTCGCTGATTTCAACAGCTATGGTTCGCGCCGTGGCAACGATCGAGTCATGACGCGCGGGACATTCGCGAATATCAGACTTCGCAACCAGCTGGTGCCGGGGACCGAAGGGGGCGTGACGGTCTATCATGCCGATGGCGGCGAACGGATGTCTATTTATGACGCCGCGATGAAGTATCAGGAGAAGAAAATTCCGCTGGTAATTCTGGCCGGCAAAGATTACGGCATGGGGTCATCCCGTGACTGGGCCGCCAAGGGCGTTCTGCTTCTCGGCGTGAAAGCTGTGATTGCGCAGAGCTACGAGCGGATTCACCGCTCAAATCTCGTCGGGATGGGCGTATTGCCTCTGCAGTTTGCCGAAGGGGAATCAAAAGAATCACTCGGTCTGCACGGGAACGAATTGTTCTCTATCGATGGATTGGATAACAATCTCCGGCCGCATCAGAAAGTAACTGTGCGGGCACTGTCGCGCGATGGTGAGAAGAAGTTCACTGCGGTTGTCCGGATTGATACGGCGATCGAAGTGGATTATTATCGCAACGGCGGCGTTCTTCCGTATGTGCTGAGACAAATCCTGAAGAGGAAGTAACGAGTCACACCCTTCGGGTGTGGTACCGATATAGAAAAGGCGGAGCCGTGTGGCTCCGCCTTTTGTTTTCAGTTGCAGTACCGATTGGTTGAGAAGTCGCCCATTGATCATCTATTAAGAGGTTTGTGGCTCATCCAATCTAGCTTCTTCATCTTGTGATTCCAGAAGATATGAATATGGTCGCATTGGGGGACAGACGAATAGACATCGATTCCCGAGCACCGATGATCTGGCACGTAACCGTCAGGGAATTCCGTCTTTAGTGAATCCAGGGCGTCACCTGATTCGATAGCGAAATCCCCCGAATAGCCGCAAAGCGCCAGTTGGTCCGTGTTCCCGGGTGTTTGTATTTTTAGGTGAAAATCCTTGGACAATTCTCCCATTGGACTCAAATAGACTCGGACTACATAGCCCGAATCACTGTTAGTCCCGACTATCAAGTCGCCGATCCCGTCACAGTCAATATCGGCAATTGCGAATGGGAGGGTTGACACACTTTCACTATCCTTCTGTAAAAGCGTTCCATTGGATGCTCCGAAATGCCGATACGGCTCGGCATACTTTTGGGATATCGGTAGCAGCGAAGTCGTTCCCTTTGAAGACAAAGTGAGCAGGGACTCTGGGAAATCGGTAAGCACATCGGTTTTCATTGCGAACGAGAGTAAAACAAGGCTGTCTTTCAGTCTCCATCCCCCCGCCGATTCACCGTAAAGTCCCATGCAGCCATGCCATGTTTGATAAAAGGAACCATCAGAAATCAGATAGAGTCTGATATCC
>JBATNE010000280.1:0-53580 GCA_049290195.1 Candidatus Zixiibacteriota bacterium | reverse complement strand
CGCTTGTTCTCTTCCTGGATCATCCGCCCGAATCGCTGCACCGAGTCATCCGCCAGCGGCTTTCCGGATTTTACCAGAGCTTCGGTAGCGAGCGAGATGGTCGAAATAGGGGTCTTGAATTCATGGGTCATGTTGTTAATGAAGTCGGTCGTCCGGGCCGCAAACTGCCGCTGACGCAGAATGGTTCGAATGGAATAAGCAAAGCACGATGCAATAATAATCATGAAAATCGATGTCGCACCCAACAGAGGACCGATCTGGGCCCAGAGATAGGTAGTCCGTTCCGGGAAAAAGAGCGCCAGTTCGTTTGGCGGCGCGAACATGTCATGCGGAAACAGGCGCGTCCGGAATTCGGTCGCTCGAATCTCCGGCGAGAGCGACGCCGGCCGAACAAACGTCAGCGAGTCCCGCGGATCGATAACACCATAGGCGTACTTGATATCGAGACCGGTCTCTTTGAGGGTCGATGATATCACTGAATCGAGAAGCGTATCATTCAATCGGTTGGCGATCGGTTCCATCTCCACAAAGAACAGCTGGTCGATCATCCGGCTGACCATCTGCTGTTTGTTCCCCGTTCCGACCCACTGCTGGCTGCTGCTTCCAGTAATGTTGTGATACGATGTCGCCGTTGACTGGCCGTTGGAGACTTGAACGACCATCGATGAACTGTCGCTCTGGAATCTGAAGAACATGGAATCCGGTTTCTTGCTTGCGCGGTGTTCGGTTCGGAAATTGAACAGGATTGAGCGATTCGCATAGCTCGAATCTTTCAGAGGATACTCATATGTGCCGGGAGCCTTGATAGCGTCGACCAGCGTCTGATTCTCACCGCAGGTCGTATCCACCACCTGGATAGTCACCCTTTGCCTGCTTGGCACGGTATAGTGAATAATTCCGTTAACTATCTGCACCGGAATTCCGGTGTCTATGACACCACCGCTGCGCATACCTTTCTGTCTCCCGCGCTCCATCGCCAGCAGCTCCTGTATATGCTGCGGCAACGGCATCTGCGGTAACGTCGCCAGGGCGGACCGTGCCGCTTCACGAGCCTCCAGCTTCTGTGACACCGAGCCAAGCACCATCATGACGTTGCGGCGAAACGCCTGGTCTTTCTCATTCCAGGCATTGCGCAGCATCTGTCCCTGCACAAACAGGAGTCCTGCAAGTGAAATGACAATCAGCGCGGTCACCAGACCGATTCTTCGTTTGGCTCGACTCATATGCCTAATATACGCACCAGATTCTGCCCGGCTAATCTGTTAACAGTTATTAACCATCCCTAACAGACATTAACTCGGCCCTTTGCAACAGCTTCGCTATGCTTGTTCGTAAAGAAAGCAAACGCAACCGAAAAGGATCAGTTCCATGAAGCAGTTCTTCTCTCTTGTACTCACGGTCATTGCAGCCGTCGTCTTCTCATACCTGACGAGCTTTGCCCAGCATCAGGGCGGCACCAAGATTATACGCCAAGCTGGAGGTCCGGGAGGCATCCAGGGACAGCCCTTCAATATGGGGGAACTCGGAGCGGTCATTGCAAAAGACTCCTCCGGAATTCATGTCCTCTTTATCGGCCCGTCTGAATCCCGCCCCAAGGCGTACCAGTCAGTTGACCTCCAGGCGCAGGATGAGATCCTCATGATGAACGGCAAGAAACTGACCAGCATCGAGGACCTGGAAAAAGGGTACGAAGCGGCTGCGATCGGCTCTACTCTGCAATTCGGCGTCAAGCGAGGCGGACAACTCATGGTCGTCTCATTCCCCAAGGCTGATCCCAAAGACCTTCCCAAGCGCCAGATGATGATCATGAACGACGACGGCAAGGGGGGCAAGAACTTCAAGATGAACGGCAAAGACCTCAAGATGGCACCAGGGATTGACGAAGTTGACCACATCCCGGGACTCGGCGTCCTCGTCGGGGTCAAGGATAAGAAGGTTGTCATTGCCGCGGTCATGCCGTTCGCCATGGAAGATCCGAACCTCAAGAGTCTGGCATCAGGTGACGAAGTCCTCTCGGTCGGCGGAAAGCCGGTGGCCAGTACGTCACAGGTCATTTCGGCTTACCAGGAAACCAAAGTCGGCGACAAATTCTCATTCAAAGTAATGCACGGAGGTAAGGAGACAGAGGTCTCGGTGACCAAGCAGGAAGATACCGGCGTCAGAATTATCCGGAAGAACTAGCTCATGACAGCACGACTACTAACCAGCCTGTTGCCCCTGCTGGCGCTCCTGGCACTGGCCCTCCCGATAGCGGAAACACAGGCGCAGTCCGGAACAATGTTCAACCAGCGGGACGATAAGTATCGCCTGCTGGGACTCAAGCGAGCGAAGGAAGCGTACGAAGTTGCCCGCGCGGAGTACGACCGTCAGAAGGAACTGTTTGACAAGAAGATGGTGACTCAGGCGGATCTCGATCGCACCAAGGCCAACATGAGCGATGCCGAAGTCAACTACCAGCAGTCTCTCCTCGCCGTTCTCTTCGAGCAGCAGTATGTCACGATATCCGCGGCGGTAAAATACTACGCTCACGACGGCACCCGCCATGTCCGTCTCACCGTAGCCAATGCCTCCGGTGGTACGGCTGAATTCGACAAGCTGATTAACATCGATGATAAGTTGTTCCGGTCGCTTCAGCCGGACATTATCAATAATGTCTACATATCGCTTCTGAACGACGAAAGCTCCATCATCAGTCAGCCGTACGAATCGAAAATCCCACAGCTCATTTTCAACCAACCCGCCACCCTCGATTTCAAACTGCTTCAGGATCTTGATGCCGTCACCGTCTCCATCATTTATGGAAGCGGCACTCAGCGCAACATGAAGATCTATCTGCAGAAGGACGTCTCGACCAACAAGGTGGCGGTGCAGTCCGAGCAGTTTTCTCAGGAAGTCGATCTTGGCAAGACCGCCAGCTATGATCTCGGACTGGAACTCTTCAGCGGGACGAGCAATACATTTTCGCTCGAAGTCATCAACCTGCCGACGCAGGTGAGCCGGACATTCAAAGATCCTACCAGCGGCGCTCGCTTGAGCCAGGTCAAATTCTCCGAGACCACTCGCAGCAAGCGGGCCTCGCTCGAGGTCACTATGCCGGACCGCCCTAGCGATGTCATCGCGATCGATAAGCCGATTCCGTTTTTCGTGGTCATCCTTCCCCCCGATCGCTCCGGAATTCTTGGCGCCGACCCGGCCAAAGTCTGGACGCAGGAGGAACTTGATAAGCTCGATGTCGGCTATGTCAAACTTGAGTTGATGCCGCGCGGCAAGGGAATGCTGTTGGTCCGTTCCAACCAGCTGTTCCAGACGATTAAGGGGGACGAAACCGCTCGTATCGAGATGGGACTTGTTAACGAGGGTTCAAACCGCCTGGATAATATCGAATTCCAGTTCGATCTCCCGCTCAACTGGCGCAAACAGATCGATCCGTCCGTCATTTCCTCGCTCAATATCAGCCAGGACACTATCGTTAAAATGGCATTTACCCCGCCTGAAAACGTCTCCGCCGGTCGCTACGATATCCGTGTCCGCACCACCGGTCAATCCAACGGCCAGCCGGTCAGCGGCGAGGACAAGACCGTTACCATTGAAATTCAGGCGTCGAGTTCCGTCATCGGCACGATCATCATTGTCATCTTGATAGTCGGACTTGTCGGTGGGATTGTCATTTTCGGAATTCGACTGTCACGAAAGTAACCTTTCCTTTTCGCGAATAGGAGTCAGTATGACACCAGAAGTAACGCTCCCGCCGATCCTTGAAGCAGCCCAACTGACTAAGCGATACGAAGATGGTCAGCTCGCCCTGGATCACGTCTCATTTCAGATTCGGCCGGGTGAAATCTACGCCATGCTCGGTGGAAACGGAGCGGGCAAAACCACCACGATTAACCTCTTTCTGAACTTGATCGAGCCCACCGAGGGGGAGGCTCGCATCAAGGGATATGTCACCCACAGGGAGCCGCTTCTGGCCAAACAGCACATTGCCTTCGTTTCGGAAAACGTCATGCTGTACGGCAATTTCACCGCCATTCAGAATCTGGACTACTTCGCCCGCCTCGGCGGCAAGATGTCTTATACCAAAGATGATTACCGCAACGCCCTTCTGCGCGTCGGGCTCGCGGAAGACGCCCACAACAAGAAAGTGCGCGAGTTCTCTAAAGGCATGCGCCAGAAGAGCGGCATCGCTATCGCCATCCTCAAAGATGCGCCGGCGATTCTGCTGGACGAACCAACGTCGGGACTTGACCCCAAGGCCGGCTTCGACTTTCTGCGCCTTCTGGAATCGCTGCGCAACGAGGGAAAAGCCATTTTGATGTCCACTCACGACATCTTCAGGGCCAAGGAAATCGCCAACACTATCGCCATCATGAACCGGGGAAAGATCCTTTTCGAAGAACCGGTTTCAAAGCTGGCGGATCAGGATCTCGAAGAACTGTACCTCAGGTACATGGCCGGACACAACGCCGAAATCGCCGCCTCGTGAGGGACCTATGTTTAAAGTACTCGTTGAAAAAGAGGTCCGGGAAATTATCGGCTCGACCAAGTTCGCGGTCTCGTTCGGTGTCTGCGCCGTTCTGATCATTCTCGCCTTCTATATGGGGGCGATGAATTACAAGAGCAGCCGGTCGCATTACGAAGCCGCCGTGGCTGAAAATCGCCGCCAGCTCGACGGCATCACCGATTGGTTCGCGGTCCAGCAATTCCGGATCTTCCTCCCGCCTGAACCGGTGGCATCACTGGTGAACGGCGTCTCCAATGATCTGGCCAGAATCACCGAGATTCGCGGCCGTGGAGAGCTCAATTCATACGAAAGCCGCTTTGGCGAAGAACCAATCCTTGCCATCTTCCGCTTTCTCGATCTTGATTTCCTCTTCCAGGTAATCTTATCACTCTTCGCCATTCTACTCTGTTACGATGCCGTCTCCGGTGAAAAGGAAAGAGGCACGCTCAGGCTCGTCTTTTCCAACGGCGTCCCGCGCGCCCAGTTCCTCTTAGGAAAGATCATCGGCTCTATTGTAGCCATAGGGGTCCCCCTCCTGGCTTCAATAGCCATCGGCGCACTCTTGCTTCCGATGCTCGGAGTACCGATGTCGTCAGTCGACTGGGCCCGCCTCGCCCTGATTATCGGCACTGGCCTGGTCTATATCGTTTGTTTCCTGGCCATATCAGTGCTTATCTCATCGCTGACGTCTCGTTCATCGAGTTCATTCCTGATCCTCCTGGTGATATGGATCGCTGCCGTTCAGCTTGTCCCACGAGCCTCGGTACTCGTGGCCGGCCGCATGGTTGATGTTCCGACTACCGATGAACTGGCTTCCAAGAAGAACAAATTGGCCAGTCAGCTCTGGCAGGAAGACCGTGACAAAATGGCCGGCTTCAAGCCGACCAACACCACCGACATGGAAGCCACGATGCAGGAATTCAACGCCTTCATGGAAAAGAACGCGAATGAACGGGACGCCAAAAATCAGGAACTGGCCAATCGACTGAACGAGGACCGCGCTAATAAGCAGGCGATTCAGGCAAGACTGGGATTCAATTTCGCCCGCCTTTCGCCGGCAGCATCGTTCACGTTTGCGGCTGCCCGCCTCGCCGGAACTGACCTCGGACTCAAGAACCATTACGGCGACCAGGCAAAGCTGTACCAGCAAACGTACGCCGCTTTCATTAAATCAAAGACTGGATTCAATCCGGGTGGCCGAATGGTGAGAATCATTGCCGACAACGGCAAGGGGGAAAAGCCCAAACCGATCGATCCGAATGAGCTTCCCGCCTTCCAGTATGCTTCGGTGCCGCTTGGTGAAGAAGTCGCCGCCGCCAGCGGTGATGTCGGCCTGCTTGCGATCTACGCCCTGCTGGCCTTTGCCGGCGCCTTTATAGCCTTTAACCGATACGACCTGCGATAGGCCGGGAGGACACACATGCTTGCAACGCTCATTCAAAAAGAACTGCGCTCCATCCTCTTGAGCCCAAAATTCCCGGCCACCTTCGCCATCTGCTCCCTCTTGATTATCATGTCTGTGCTGATTGGCGTCCGAGAATACAATGCCTCGGTTCGCCAGTTTGAAACCGGCCGCCAGCTGATCGAACAACAGATGCACGAACAGACCAGCTTTGCCGGATTGCACAACAAAGCCTTCCGTACCCCTGATCCGATGCAGATCTTCGTCTCGGGTATTACTTTCGATCTCGGGCGCTGGGCCTTCATCGACAAGGACAATGCCGCACGGCTCCGCAACAGCGTCTATTCTGAAGATCCCATTTTCGCCCTGTTCCGCTTTATGGACCTGGCCTTCATAATCCTGGTCGTCCTCTCCCTCCTGGCCATAGTCTTTACCTACGATGCCGTCTGCGGAGAACGGGAAAATGGAACATTGAGACTGGTCTTCTCCCATTCCATATCACGTGCACAATATCTTACTGCCAAGATCTGTGGTGCCTGGCTTGGACTACTTGTGCCCCTCGGCGTGCCGATTCTGATTTCTCTTCTCTTCATCCCGATCTTTGGCATTCCATTTTCCGGAACGGATTGGCTGAGAGTCGTCTGCATGCTTGGTGTGGCCGTACTCTTCCTGACCTTCTTCATCGTCTTCGGAGTCCTCATGTCGACCGTCACTCGCCGCCCTTCCATTTCGTTTCTCCTGAGCCTGATGGGGTGGGTGCTGTTCATTTTCATTCTTCCCCGTATCGGTGTGCTCGCGGCCAACCAGGTTGTCCCGGTCCAAACGATTGCAGAAATCGAGGGGCAGCGCGAGACCTTCGCCAAAGATAAATGGCAGCAATACTACTCCGGCATGGAAGAACGAATGAAGGCTACGACCCATTCTCAGCAGTCTGACACGACCTCCGATCAGGATATGTGGCGTAGAATTCAGGCCGAAGATTCCATTCGGAAGAGTGTCGATGCCACGATCGAAGACTTTGAGACCAAACTCATGACCAATCAGCGTCAGGCCCAGCGAGTCCAGCAACGGCTCGCCTTCACGCTTTGCCGCTTCTCCCCCGCATCGGCGTTCCAGCTGGCAGCGATGACGTTAGCCAATACCGATATCGACTTGAAACAACGATACGAAGAATCGATGAACACCTTCCGGACTGATTTCAACGCCTATATAGACAAGAAGGCGGCCAACTCGCCGCAATCTGGTCGATTTACTATCTCCATCGATTCCGAAAAAGGATTCAGTATCAGTACCGGGCGCGGCAAGGAAGAATTGGACCTGTCTGACATGCCCACTTTCGCCTCTCCTGCCTGGTCGTCCGGTTCCGCGTTAGCCGGTATAGCCGTCGACAGCGGGCTGCTCCTTTGCCTCATTCTGGTCGCTTTTGTCGGAAGTTGGGTCGCCTTTATGCGATACGACCTCCGGTAGTCTCCGCGGCCCGGTGCCGCTGTCGTTTTTGCCCCGGATTTCCGCTTGCTTCATGGCGGAAATCCGGTTTGCATTGTATTAATGACCGGCACCAATCCGCACCTCAGCAAAGCGTTTGACCAACCCGACGCCGAATCCCTCTCCCAAAAGACCTGGGATGTCATAGTTATGGGCGGCGGCCCGGCCGGTTCCACTGTCGCAACCCTCCTTGCGCGTCAGAAGTACCGCGTACTGCTGGTCGATCGCGCCCGTTTCCCGCGCGAAAAAGTGTGCGGCGATATTCTCCTGCCCGATACCATGCGCTCCCTGACCAGACTCGGCCTCCATGAGCGAATTACCGCGGCGGCACATCATCTCGGACAGATCAAAGGAGTCTCCACCGCCGGAACGACTTTCGCAATTGCAGGTGAGTATTACTCCCTCAAACGCGTCGAGTTTGACTATCTCTTGCTTCAGGAATCCGTCAATGCCGGCGCGATCTGCAGTTGCGGCGACGGTGTCAACGCCATCAACTCCGACAAAAACTGCGCCACTGTCACACTCCGCACCGGAACATCTCTGTCAGCATCGGTCATCGTTATCGCAACCGGCGCCGATGCCTCGCTCGCCAGGCAGTCCGGCGCCGCCGAACAAAGCAAAGTCAACGCCGTGGCACTGCGTTGCTATGTCCACTCCGAACACGTGATTGAAGAAGGCGTCCTCTGCTATCATCGCAACATCGCCCCGGGGTATGCCTGGGTCTTCCCACTTGGGAACAGGCTGTACAATGTCGGGTGTGGCGTCACGCTCTCGGACCACAGACAATTTCATCTCAAGCAGATGTTTGAGACCTTCGTATCAGAGTATGAACCGGCCAGAGAACTGCTTGAAGCAAACGGAACACGCACCCACCTGATTGGTGCGGCTATCCGATTCGGACTGCTTCATCCAGAGCAGTCTGTAAATGGACGGATCATTGCAATTGGGGAGACGATCGGTACGACCCTTCCGTTCACCGGTGAAGGGATCGGCACCGCCATGCGCTCCGCCGAATTGGCGGCAGACTGCATTAGCTCGGCCTTGAAATCAGGCAGCTCTTCCGACCTCAGAGAATTCCCCTCCAGACTGAAAGAGTTTACTCCGCTCTTCACTGGTTACACCGCCGCACAAAGGTGGCTCCGGTATCCGTTCTTTAACGATCTGGCGGCGCGCAGGATAAAAGCCAGCCCCTATCTCCAGCGACTCTGCTCTGGTGTGATTGCCGGGGAGATCAGCCCTCGCGAAATCTATTCTATTGGTGGAATCCTGAAGTCGTTCTGGAAGTGATCGAATCCGGTCGTCTATGCCCGGCTGATCTCGACCATGAAGTGAGAAGCAAATCGGCGGGCCAGCTGGTTCGCGGCCGGAGCCGATAGATCGCTTTTCAGTGCAGCCTTACACAGACCCTTGAGATCAAACGTGGAAATCGGTGGATTGAAACTCGGCTCAAGCAGGTAATGGACATGAGCGTAGGAAGGATTGGCACCGAGTACTCTTGTCTTAAGGCCAAGTCTCTTCCCCTGCGTTTCCAACCAGGGCAATCCAACCAGGGTGACAAAATACCCATCAGGGCGTTGAGTAACTTGAGAGTATTTGCGCTTCAAGAGCGGATTGTCATGATTGTTCACGACAAAGAGCATTCGACCCGATCGACTCACTACCCGCGCCGCTTCTGTCAACGTAGCCTTTCGCTCCAACTCCGGCAGATGCTCCAGAAGTCCGAAACATACCACCAGGTCACAACTGCGGTCGGGCAGGGGAATATTCGACGATTGGCTGTGAACGGTCGTAATTCTCCTGGCGAGTTTCGCCTTGGTCGCGGCGCGCGCGATCCGATCCAGCATGACCGGAGAATTATCCAGCGCAACTACTTCAATTCCTTTCGATGCCAACAGCAGGCTGATTCTCCCCACTCCTGCACCGATATCCAGCGCTCGCGTGATCCCTTTCCTCTGTTCGAGAAACGCAGCCAGGACCTCTTTTTCCCACGCGTCATATGTTTGGTTAATTTCTGGTCGAGCGTTATAGGTCAATACCGCCGCGAGATCATTGGTCGATTGCACCCGTTCCGACCAGAACTTTTCAGCCGCCGCACTGCTGTATCCCTCCGCTTCCAGCTTTCTCTTCATAGCAGAAGCTTCTCGATTCTTTCCCGGTCCATCTGGGCACGTTCATAGTCATCGGGGCGGCCGATATCGAGCCAGAAGCCACTGTAAGGATATTCCTTAACCAGCTCACCTCTTTCCAGGAGATCCAGGATCAGTTCGTCAAATCCGTATGCCCTGTTCTCTGGCACGAACTCAAGCACGCGTTTCGACATGACATACAGTCCCATAGAAACGCGAAACTCATATGCTGGCTTTTCCTGGAAACCGATAACACGATGATTGCTGTCCGTTTCCAAAACACCGAAATCGATTCGCTCGGTGCGAGGATAGGTGGCGACTGTCACCAGTGCCTTCGATGCCACATGCGCATCATACAGTGAAGAGACATCGAGATCCGTCAGAATGTCTCCGTTGGCGACAATGAAATGCTCTGGCAGATTCTTGATTAGCCTGAGCGGACCTATTGTGGAGAGCGGCTGGTCTTCAACGGTGTACGTGATTTCGAGTCCGAGCCCTGCTCCATCTCCCAGCACCGCCATGATTAGATGGGCCAGGTGATTGACAGCAAGATGTGCACGCGTAACACCGGTTTTCCGAAGCTGGCGAAGCAGTAATGCAATGATTGGCGTCTCGCCGAGAGGGACAAGCGGTTTGGGGAGTTCATTGGTGAATGGCTGTAAGCGACTTCCTTTGCCGCCGGCTAATATGACAGCGTCCATAGCTCGCTCAGACATTCCGATATTTGGGATCATCCGGATTGATAAACTGTTTGCTCTCGAGGGCGTCGATCATCTCCCGCACCCCCTGCGGTACCGTGCGGGACACCGTAAAACCAAGCGTCTTGTATATTTTCGAGAACTTCACCCGGTAGTCGCGGGGATCCTCTTTTCGGGACACGAATCTGACCAGTTCGTAGCCACGTCCAAGCGTCTCAAGTATGATCTTCACGAGAGTCAACTTCTGGAAATTTCCATGCGACTCCCCGACATTGAACGCTTTTCCCGCCACCAGTTCACGGTCTGCCTGAAGCGCGAGCAGACAGGCTCTCGCCAGATCGGAAGCATGGCAATACGGTCGCCAGAACTCCTCGCCGAATACTTCGAGCCGACGACCCAGTACAATCTCTCGAGTAAACTCGTTTACGGTCAGGTCAAATCTCATGCGCGGGGAGAGGCCAAACGCTGTGGCAAACCGAAGACAGACCGGCGCAAAGCTGTCGCTCATCCGTTCCGTTACGTATTTTTCGAATCCGACTTTCAACTCGGCATAGAGCGAGATGGGCGCCAGCGGGGAATCTTCATCGACATACCCATTGTGATCCGCCATCTTGCCGTAGTTACTGCAAGTCGACGCAAAGACAAGCCGTGAAACACCGGCCTTGATCGCCTCATCGCACAGCATTTCAGCTGCGGCTTTGTTTACTTCCTTTGCCAGGTCCGGCTGGCTGGCGCACGATGGATCCCCCACTATCGCGGCCAGGTGGACAACGCCGCTCACACCCTTCAGCGCCGATACCACCGCCTCGCGGTCTCTGATATCGGCGTTTATCAGTTCAAACTTGTCGGATGACTGCAGCGGCTCGAGAGATTCGCCGCCATAGCACAGAGAGTCCAGTACGCGTACCCGATACCCGGCCTCAACCAGCTGTCTGGTGAGATGGGAACCAATATAACCGGCGCCGCCGGTTACGAGAATTGTCTGGTCACTTGTCGACACCGGTCTAGGTATTCCTATTGCAGAACACTCTTGAGGTGACCTGCTTTATTGTAAGATCCGTCCGATAGATCACTTCTTGACCAGCAATTCCCGGGCAGCCTGAAGCTGCTCGCCGGTCAATCCAAGAGAGATGCTCTTCTGAATGTTCTCTCGTCCTCCCGGCTTGCCGGCTTCAATCTGCGACCAGCCGTAATAGTAATACGCCTCGGGATCGTTCGGATATAATTCTACTGCCCGCATGGCCGCTCCGCTCGCTAGATCAGGCCGGCCGGTTTTCAGGTAGACATATGCCAGATTGACCATCGGCCGCTGGGAGAGTTTGCCGTTCGCAACCGCTTGCCTCGCCAGATTCTGAGCTTTCATTGTGTCGCCACCACTTTCAACGAGAATGCGGGAATAGACCAGACTGGCATCGGGATCCCCCTGGTCTTTGGCCAACAGCTCCTGAAGCAGCTTGATGGCATCGTCTTTCTTCCCCAATGCATACAGCGCTTGCGCTTTGCATGCCTTCAGTCGCGAATTCCCTGGCTCCTTTACGAGCCCTGCCTCTGCGTGATCGAGCGCCGACTGAACATTCCCCTGCTGGAGTTCATGATCGCTGGCCAGAAGCTGTGCATCCGGATCGTTGGGAGCAGCTTCCACACAGACCTTGACTATCTCCTGAGCTTCAGCCGTCTTACCCATTGACTGAAGCAGCGCAAGATACTCTTCGGCCAGCGCAGTCTCATGCGCCAAAGGGAAGCTCTTCTTAAAGTGAGTCAGTGCATCCGTACTGTTCTTATAGTAAAGGTCTTCCAATCCGCGCCACAGTCCGGCTTCCGGGAAACGCTCAACCAATTCAGTCGGAGCATACCTTACTTCTGGAAATTGCTTAGTGGCAATTTCATTTTGGACCATCCCGACAAAAGCAGAAGCGTTCATGGGATCCCTGGCCAGCACCGCGTTAAATGTGCGTCGGGCTGACTCTATGCCCGGGCCGAGAGACTCAGTATAAGTCCATCCGACCTGCGCCAGCCATCGTGGACGCTCCTTGTTGGCCGCGCAGATGCTGTCCACTTTGTCGTAAAGCACTTTTCTCGATGTATCCAGGACCGATGCTCCTATGGAGAAAGCTGCGTACCGGGGCAACGCCTCGCGCCATCCACGAACTTTCGCCAATTCGAATGCAACGCTTCTCGGATCGGCCGGCCAGCGATAGTATTTGCTCCGCTCCCAGGTAATGAAATCAACAAACGGCTTGGGCACGCCCGGGGCCGCAACCATCCCCTCGATCCGATCAAGATTGTTCTTGATCATCACATTGTTCCACATGCAGCGCCCAACCAGAGCGCCCAAAAAGAACGGCGAGTACAGATTAGGCCGTGAATTGGCTACCACATCCGCAATATCCTGCAATCCAGAGCGGGAATCTGTGGCCGCCATGTACATCACGAGGAGCGCCGACGATGCTATCTTCGACTTGTCCGCAGCGCTGATTTCGTCAAGATATGCGCGCGCGGTGCTCAGATACTTATGCCGAAGCGCCCGCTGAAACTGGAGAAATCCGTAATATTGATTCTGACCTTTGGCATATGACTGCGCTCCGGCGTTGATCGACGAGTCAATCTGACCGCACTCTTCGTAGTAGTCTGCAAGAGCAAGGAAATATTCAGGTGTGCCGGGGTTCTGAGCGATGGCGTCCGAGGCTGACTTGGAAGCGTCGGTAAACAAATATGATATCACCTGAAGACGGGCCTGAAGCAGATTGGCGATGCTCTGGTCCAACCCTACCTTGCGCGCTTCTTCCAATTGCTGTTCGGCCTTCTCATACGCTCCGGCGTCGATCAGCGCCCGAATATATCTCATCCGTGCTTCGCCGTTCCCCTTTTCCAATTCTGACCATCTGCGGGCCGCCTCAGCAGCTTCCTCAGCCGAGCCCAAATAGGTGAATACCCGGTTGAGGGCAACAAATCCCGAAGTTGAGTCCGGATGGCGCACGATCGTGTTCATAAACGACAAAAGGGCGTCATAGAACTGGAATTGGCGTTCGTAACTTATTCCCTGCGTGTAGGTTGTGGCGAACGACAGGGAGTCTTTGGCAGCCTGCGCCGCTAAGAGTGAATCGGCGGCATTGAACTCATAGTGGTCGACCAGGTCCAATACCCCACCAGTAGCGCCGGATGCTTTTCCGGCCCCTCCCTTACTGCAAGAACACGAGAAGGTGGCCAGGGCGATACAGAAGACGGTAGCAATAAGTCGGTTCATTTGGGCATTCTCCGCTGATCCTTTGGCGAATAGCTGTTAATCTGTTACGTCGTAACTGATTACGCGAATAATCGTACTCGTTAGCAAAAAGTGTGCTAAGGATCACGAAAGTTTTTGTATAAGGGTTTAAAACATCTTATATTTGGTCTCGATGATACTGGAATCCAAGTCCTTATACAAGTATTATCGGAAACGCGCAGTCGTAAATGACGTCTCCGTTTCCGTAAACCCGGGTGAAGTTGTCGGTCTTTTGGGCCCCAACGGTGCCGGCAAGACTACGACTTTTTACATGATCATCGGATTCATCCGTCCCGATGGCGGTCAGGTCAGCCTCGGCGAAACAGATATCAGCCACCTCCCCATGTATCGCCGGGCACAACTCGGCATCGGTTATCTGGCCCAGGAAGCCTCAGTGTTTCGCAAGCTGTCGGTCGAAGACAATATCCGGGCTATTCTCCAGTTCCGTCATATGACGAGACAGCAGCGCAAGGATCGGCTCGAAGAACTCCTGCGGGAACTCGATGTCGCCCATTTGCGGAAAAATAAGGCGTACACCCTCTCCGGAGGTGAACGTCGTCGCGTAGAAATTACACGTACGCTGGTCAGCGAACCGAAATTCATATTACTGGATGAACCGTTCGCCGGAATCGACCCGATTGCGGTCGAAGACATTCAAAAGATCATCAATCGACTAGTGGAACGTGGACTCGGCGTTTTGATCACCGATCACAATGTACGGGAAACCCTCTCTATATGTCATCGCGCCTATATAATGTGCGATGGGAAGATTCTGAAGGCCGGAACCTCAGAGTTTCTGGCCAACGATCCGGAAGCGCGCAAGATTTACCTTGGGGAAAAGTTCAAGTTGAACTGACAACTGCCTTTAGACCTGATGAGCAATTAATGAACGAACTCACCGGTTGTCATAAATCCCCTCCCGACTGTACCGATATCTTATAGTAGAAGGACCAGCGGTAACCACCGATACGGGACAGACCACAGACTTGACGGATTCGTATGAAAATAGAGATTAGACAGGTACCAGGATTACAGCAGCTGTTGGCGCCGCAGCTGATTCAGTCGCTGAAGATGCTGCAGATGCCGATCCTCCAGCTTGAGCAGACTCTCCGCATGGAGCTGACCAGCAACCCGCTCTTGGAAGAAGTCGACGAACTCGAAGAAGTTCCGGAGCAGACGCTCGAAGCTCCCGAACCGGAGATCGTCCAGTCCAAGGAAGAGGAAGATGCCGTCAAAGAAAAGGTCGACTGGGACAGCTATCTCTACGACGAAGAAGAAGGCTACCGCGTCCGTGAAATCAAGGAACCGGAAGAAGAACGGTTCGAAGGCGTTTCCCGCCAGGTCGAAAGCCTCTACCAGCACTTGCTTGAACAGCTCAATTTCCTTCGACTCTCAGATGAAGACCGCCTGATCGGCGAGTACATCCTTGGCAATATCAACACCGATGGTTATCTGGCTATCAACGTCCCGGAGATGGCCGCAGAGTTGAAGATCGATGCCGAGAAGATCGAGAAGGTCCTGGTCATTATTCAGAAATTCGATCCTACCGGTGTCGGCTCACGTGACCTGCGCGAATCTCTCTTGATTCAGTTGCGGGAAAAGGGACAGGAAAGTACGCTGGCCTACCGCATAGTCGATGAACATATCAAGGACCTCGAGAAGAAATCAATCCTCCAGATAGCCAAATTCATGGGAGTTCCGTTCGAGAAAGCCCAGAAGGCGCTCGAAGTCATCAAGGGGCTGTCACCCACTCCCGCCCATGGCCGCTTTGACAATGGCGCCATGCCGGTTGTCCCGGACCTCGTGGTTGAGCGGTACGGCGAAGAATACGCGGTATTCCATAACGACCGCAATGTCCCCCGTCTGCGCATCAATACCGGCTACAAAGATCTGATTAAGCGGGGTAACAGCACCGCCAAGGACACCAAAGACTACGTCCGCCAGAAACTGGAACAGGCCCGGTGGCTCCTCAACGCCATCAACCAGCGCCGTTCCACCATGATCCGTGTCATGGAAGCGATTATCGAAGAACAGCAGGAGTTCTTTGAAAAGGGGCCGGCGTTCCTCAAACCGCTCATCATGGATGACATCGCCCGCAAGGTGGATATGAACGTTGCCACCATCAGCCGTGTCTCCAGCGGCAAATATGTCCAGACCCCACTCGGCGTCTATGAAATAAAGCACTTCTTCAACGCCGGATTGGCCAACGAAGACGGCGAAGACCTGTCTAAGCGGTCGATCAAACAGCGGATTGAAGAGATTATCAAAGCCGAAAACGCTGACAACCCTCTCTCCGACCAGGAGATCTTCAAAGCTCTGAAGGACGAGAAAATCAAGCTCGCCCGCCGAACCGTGACCAAATACCGGGAAGAACTGGGCATTAAGCCGGCCCGCTTCCGCAAACGGTTCAACTGATCCGTATTAGTTTGTCGCCGACCGGAGAAAATCGCAGGGGGTGCTACTAACCGTTTATTCCACAATACGATAGCCTGTGTGACCAGCCTTCGAAGACTCTTTCGGAGATTTTGAGTCCTTTTGATACAGTTCTATTTGACGTGGCTTTGCACTGCCGTATCATTATTTCAGGACACTAGCATGATGATTTCGCGTACCATATATATAAGCAGTCGCAAGTCTCACACGAGTGCACATCTTGCCCTGCCGACCACGTACCTCATTTCGCATAATTTGCATGGGAAAGGAGCTCATAACCATGAAAACTAAGCTCACCGCTCGGCACTTCGATCTCACACCCGAAATCCGGGCGCATGCTGAAGAGGAACTTGAGGGCCTAAACAAATTCTTTGAGCATATCATCTCGGCGGAACTGATTATGGATGTTGCTCGCCATCGCCGACTGGCGGAAATCAAAGTGAAAGTTTCACGCGACACGATCGCCGGTAACGGCGAAAGCGATGATCTCAACAAGGCTATCGCGCTTGCTGTCGACAAAGTCAAAGTCCAGCTCGTGAAACACAAAGAACGGCTCAAAGAAAAGGATGTCGATGAAATCATCGCTACCGAATCGGCCCTGACCAAACCACAGGCCAACCCCGATGAAGTTGATGTGTAATTGATTTGTCGATACTGATCTGAAAGGCTGCCCTCAACGGGTGGCCTTTTTTTATGCGAGCGCCAGCGCCTCTTCCAGAAGATAGTACGCCGTCTTCGCTTCAAAATTCAACCGGGCAATCTGTCCTTGCGACAACATCCCTCCGTCAAAGGGTACGAAAGAATATCCGGAAATCTCCCGCTTTGACTCGGGAATCGCGCCAAGCCTGGCAGCTATTTTTTCGCAACTCATCCGAGTGACCAGGTAGGCAAACAACTGCGGCCGCTCCCCGCGCAATATCTCCCGCGCATACGCGAGCGGGATGAGTTCGAACTCTTGCCGATCCCAGCCAAGCTCCTCTTTCGCCTCTGCCACGAGTGCCCCGGTCAGCAGGTCCAGGAGATTTGTTGAATCTGTTTCCCAGTCAACCGAGCCTGCCACCGATGGTCCCAATGAGTTCTCAAGCGATGCCAGCTTCCCGGACCGTTCCACCTGCAACAAGTACGGCTTCCCCCGATCGACTACCACCGCATAGGCAGCGCCCCCGAGACAAATTGCCAGGGGATTAGACTCCAGATCATGGTTAGGATTCTTGCTAAATAGGTATTCGCGGAGTGTCCCACCATATCCGGCAAACAAATCGCTCGGATAGTCGAGCGCAAAACAACTTCCCGCCTGATCGCCATAATTCGCCGGCTGAACAAGCAATTCTCCGGCGGACGCTTCGAAAGAAGCAGACACCAGTTTCATCGCTTTGGGGCCATCGTAAATTCTCCCACACTTGCGAAGTTCGGCTTCGATTTGATGGGAAAACTCGGCGACGAGATGGTCGGAAAATGCAAATGGTTCAGCTTGGTGAGTGATTTTGATTCTCTCTGGAGAGATTGCCTTGGGCCCAAAGAACCGCACGATGTCAAAATAGCCGGAGGCGTATTCGCCGCCTCTTCCTACCGACCGGGCGCGGAGCATAGCCCCTTCGCCATACGACTTCTCCAGCAACCGCGGAAAATTCTGATGATCGAGGTATTCACTCATCCCAGAAACAGCATCGCCACGCCGGCTACTGCAACTACCGCCCCCGCAATTGCACGCCAGCTGATTTTCTCTTTGTAGACAAATATGACTGCCGGTATGATCAGCACTGGAGTCGTGGCATTGAGCGTCGCGGCGATCCCGGCTTCCACATGTGCCACCGCCACTAAAGACATCCAGACCCCCAGAAACGGTCCAAAGAAAGCCCCGCCAAACGTATACGCCATCGCCTTGCGGTCTTTGGCCGACGTCAGCGTCTCCTTCACTTTTCCCCGCGCCAAGATGGAGAAAAGCCAGATGAGGATCATCGCCGATGTTATTCGAACACATGATGCCTGAAGCGGCGGAACTGTCGTCCCCCCCATTGCCATCATCCCCTTCTTGGAAAACACCAACCCGGCCGCTTGCGAGAGTGACGCCCCCAGTGCCAGCAGAATCCCCTTGGCCAGAGTCCCGGCATCCGGATGGTCCACATGCACCGTCTGCTTCTCATTGCCGGTTCGCTCGGAGATAACCCAGCTGATTCCACCAATGGTTATGAGAATCCCCACCAGGTCGATTGCCTTGAGCTTTTCACCGAGGAATATCCATGCAATCACCGTCGCCATGATCGGTGTCGACGCCATGATCAATGTCGCCAATCGCGGCCCGATCATCACCAGCGCCTTGAATCCGCACCCATCGCCAATCACCAGCCCGATCAGGGCCGAAAGTGCGAGCCAGAAAATCTGTTCTGAATTAAGTCCGGTCGGAAGCGGGTAGCCGGTAGTGATCAGAAGAATGATGACATAGATAAGAAACGCGAACACCAGCCTGATCTTGTTGACATGGAACGACCCGATCAACTTGCCCGCTTCGGAAAAGAAGATCGCCGTAAAGGACCAGAAAAGGGCCGTCGAGAGTGCTGCGAGTTCGCCTATGTATTGCATCGTTTCCTGTCCAAATGGTCGGTCAAAATACGGTACTTGTTCCTATTCGGCAATCGAGCATTTCAGGCGCGATATACGTCTCTCTGGGTGCAGACCAGAATTGACTTCTCCCCCGGTTCTCCGTACTCTTTAGTCGGAGGGTATGTTTTGCCAGCTCTGACTATTCCATTCCGGTCTGTAATACGAATCACCGCGTTAATAACATGTACCATCCTGTGCGGATACAGTCTCGGCACCCCTCAGACCGGTTCAGCCGGTGTCCTGCTCAAAGGCCAGGTTGTCGATACCACCGGCTCCCCGGTCCCCCGCGCAACCGTGACAGTCAAATCTCCTCTAAAGGGACGATTGGGAACCGCCACCGACCTGTACGGCCGTTTCCGCTTTCACCTACCGGATTCGCCCACCTCACAGGTAGATATTCGGGCGACCTCCGTGGGCTTTCTCCCCACCGATACGGTTCTGGTGCTTTCCAAAGACACTCAGGCAGTGATAATCGTCTGTCGCCCGGAATTAGTGGAAACCGGTAGGGTCGAAGTCACCGGCTACCGGAGCCAACCGAATCAAGCAGTTCGCCTCAATCACCGCACCCTCTCCACTGCCGCCATGAAAACCCTCATCCCGAGCGATCCATTGGCCGCCATCCGCTATCCCCAATTGGCCCATTTCGGACTCAATTTCGCTTCACAACTTCGGATCGACGGTTCCATCCCGCGATATTATCTCAACGGCGTTTCGATCGGTGCCGACCCTACCCACTTTGGCGCCTTCGCCTTCATCCCAACCCCGGCGGTAGAGCAGATCGACTTCAGCCCGCAGGGAACCAACGCCCTCTATTCTACTCCCTCAGTCATCGATCTCAAGACGGTCGGCCACACCACCGCGGGGCATCGCGGTGAAATCACCGCTTCGATTATCGATCTGACCGGGTCATATCTCGTAGCGTCCAATCGCGCCTTTGTCGGCGCCACTCTTCGCCAGTCTTTGATCGACCAGCTGTCCGATGCCATAAACTTTGGTTCCAGCCGCCACGAAATCCCGGCCCCCAATATCACCGACCTGTTGCTTTGCTCGGGATACAGACTTTCCAAAACGCTTCATCTTACGACTGACTTTTACCATGTGCATGATGACCTCCCATACAACTTCGAACAGAAATCAGGTGCGACAGGGGTTGTTAAGACGCGACAAACGAGTACTGAGGATCACCTCTCGCTGGGACTCTCCTACCGGGACGACAAATGGCACGGCCTGCTGGCTGCCGGAATTAGATCGGGCAAACGGAGTTTTGTGGCAGTGACCGATGATCCTTCGCCGGGGGACTTCAAGGTGGATTTCCAAGAGACATATCGTTACCTGCAGGCAAACGGCGAACTTGGCTATAACGGAAGACTTGTCGATATCACGGTCGGCAATCAATTTGAATCAATGCCTTCGCAGACCCTCCACCTGCGGCAGTACTCGTGGAATCTCCTTTCCCCCTTTGCACACAGCGACAACCTGGATTTCTTCCAGAGCACGATCAACCATTACTATGGCGTCTATAACGGCTCGGTCGACGGTTACACGAACAGCGCGTTCCTGACTGCCCAGGTACACCTTGGGCGATTCGAAATCGAGAACGGTATTCGCCATGAGTACTTCTCCTGCTTGGGCCGGAAGAGCGAACTGGCCACTCGACATGGGCTCCATCTCTCGCTCGGTGAGCGAAAATCAATCGAGCTGTTCTGCGGGAGGTTCTTTGAATCGCCGATTACGTCAACTTCAGATGCCTATCAGGTGCCTGCTCGAATATTCCTGAGCGCACTTCTCCCAATTGAAACGCGCCTGGGGACCGCGTCCGTGCGGTGGGGCGTCATGACCGTTGCCCTCTTCAAGAAGGAGATTCGCAACCGTCCGGTCCTCGCGCCGGATTACAATCACTACAACAAACGAGTCGATTATGTCGGCGGCTACTACATCACATCTGACCCGGAGTTCCTGGGTGTTCATTCAATCAACCGTTCAACGTTCTCGGGTGTTTCGATTAGTGTCGATGCTCCCGGCTTCCCGTCACCGCGCATCGACCTGTATGCGTCGTATGCTTACAGCAAAGCGCGAACGAACTTCTATGGCGTGACCATGCCCCATGAACTCGATGCCCCTCATCGCCTTCTGTTACAGGGAAGTATTCTGGTGAGTTCGAAAATGAGATGTTCCGCAGAACTGGCTGTCCACTCGGGTTATCCCTATTCCCCCTACCGGCGAGTAGATTTCTACCCCACTATGTACCCGCCAACTGAAGATGAGTACATGGCCGACCTTAAGAATCAAAACAGCGCCCGCTTTTCGCCAAATGCGAGCCTCAACCTTCATGTCTCGTATCGCGTCGGCCGCGGCGACTTCTTCGTCTCGATAGTCAACGCCACCAACCGGGCCAATGAAATGATCGGCTCCGACCAGGACTTCATCTACGACTCCGGTCTCATCCCCAACATCGGCTTTCAGTACAGGTTTTAGTGTGAGCACCAATCAGACACCGTGCACTCTCGACTCGTTTCACTGGCTCCCCGGTCTCTATGTCATGGAATCGTCCAATGGCATGATTATCGAAACCTGGACGCGCACCGATGACGGGTCCTATCACGGGACCGGCATCACCATCAAGTCGGGTAACCGTATTTCAATCGAGAAAATGAGAATTGAACTCAATGGAGGGCGAGGCATTGTCTTTGTTGCCGATGTCCCCCACAACAATGCCGAAGTCCTTTTCGATCTGATTGAATATTCCAGCGATGACGGCTACCGCTTTGTCTTTGAGAATCCGACCCATGACTACCCCCAGCGGGTTATTTACCAGTTCCGCCCGGATCAGAATACACTGCTTGGGCGAATCGAAGGGACCATCAACGGTCAGTTCAAAGCGACCGATTTTCCCTACCTCAAGCGATCATAAAGAAAACGGCAGGCTCTTGTGAACCTGCCGCCTATAGAATACCGCGAGCAAATTACTATTCTTCTTTGACCACCCGCGCCACATCGGTGACCAGATCATCCTTACCAAGCGATATCAACCGCACCCCCTGCGTGTTCCGCCCGATAACTTTGATATCCTTCACCGCCTGACGATTCGCGATCCCCTTCTTGGTGATCAGGATCAACTCGTCATCGTCGAGTACTTCCTTGATCGAAACCACATCGCCGTTTCGGTCCGAAGTCTTCACGTTGATGACTCCCTTGCCGCCACGGTTAGTGATCCGGTAGTCGTCGATCGACGTCCTCTTGCCGTAGCCGTTTTCGGTGACCACCAACAGCGAGCTATCCCGCTTGACCACCACCATACCAACCACGTAGTCCTTGTCCTCGAGTTCGATTCCTTTAACGCCGTAGGCGGTGCGCCCCATCGCGCGCACTTTTTCTTCGGCGAATCGAATCGCCATCCCCTTACGGGTGGCCAGCACGATTTCAAATGTACCATCGGTAATAGCGGCGCCGATAAGCGTGTCGTCCTTCTCAGAGAAGTCCATTGCATTCACGCCGGCTTTGCGCGGATTGGAGAAGGCATCCAGACTGGTCTTCTTGATGATACCGTCGCGCGACGCCATCACGATAAACTTGTCCGCATCGAACGTCCGTACCCGGCAGAATGCCGCGATCCGTTCTTCCTTGGACATCTCGCACATGTTGACCACCGGTTTCCCCTTGGCCATCTTGCCGCCTACCGGTATCTCGTGCACTTTCACCCAGTAACAGCGACCTCTATCGGAGAAGAACATGATGTAGTCATGGGTCGAAGCAATGAACAGGTGTTCGGCGAAATCATCTTCTTTGGTTTCAATCCCGATCACACCCTTGCCGCCGCGCTGCTGCTTGCGATACGCCGATACCGACAGCCGCTTGGTATATCCCTGGTGCGAGATCGTGATCACCATCTCTTCTTCGGCGATCAGATCTTCGACCGACAGCTCTTCCGCGGCATCCTGAATTTCAGTGCGCCGTTCGTCGCCGTACTTTGTGGCAAGTTCTTCGGTTTCATCCTTGATGATCTTCATCCGAAGCGCCTTGGATTCCAGTATCGCCTTCAGCTCGCTGATCTTCTTGATGATCTCAAGATATTCCTGCTCGATCTTTTCACGTTCCAACCCGGTCAGTCTCTGCAAACGCATTTCCAGGATGGCGTTCGCCTGGATTTCCGACAGCTTGAACTGCTTCATCAATCCTTCGCGGGCGGTCGGGACATCCTTCGATGCCCTGATCAGCTTGATCACGGCGTCGATATGATCCAACGCGATCCGATATCCTTCCAGGATATGCGCCCGCTCTTCCGCTTTGCGGAGATCGTATTTCGTCCGGCGAACGATCACTTCATGTCGGTGGTCGATAAACGCCTGAATCAGCTGCTTGAGCGTGAGTGACTTCGGTACGCCGCCATCGAGCCCCAGCATGATCACGCCAAATGTCGTCTGCATGGTGGTGTGCGCGTACAACTGGTTGAGCACTACTTCCGGCGGAATGTCCCTGCGCAATTCGATCACGATCCGCATACCGTCGCGGTCGGATTCATCTCGCAAATCGGTGATTCCATCGAGCTTCTTATCGCGAACCAGATCGGCGATCTTCTCGAGCAAGTTCGCTTTGTTCACCTGGTATGGCAATTCCGCGACTATAATCGCATCCTTGCCGTTCTTCAGATGTTCGACCAGTACCTTGGCGCGAACCGAGATATGTCCCTTGCCTGTGGTATAGGCGTCTCTAATTCCCTGGCGACCGTTGATAATACCGCCGGTCGGGAAATCCGGACCAGGAACCAATTCGATCAAATCTTCATTCAGAACTTCCGGATCTTCGATCACCTTGACGATTGCCGAAACGATTTCTCTCAGATTGTGCGGTGGAATGTTGGTTGCCATACCAACGGCGATCCCCGATGATCCATTGCAGAGCAGATTCGGAAACTTCCCGGGAAGGACTTTCGGTTCTTGTAGCGTGCCGTCGTAGTTCGGCATGAAATCGACCGTCTCTTTGTCCAGATCCGCCAGCATTTCGACAGCGATATGCGTCAGCCGCGCTTCCGTATATCGCATGGCGGCCGCTTCGTCACCGTCGACCGAGCCAAAGTTCCCCTGACCATCGACCAGCGGATAGCGCATGTTGAAATCCTGCGCCATACGAACAAGCGTCGGATAGACTACCTGTTCGCCGTGCGGGTGGTAGTTACCCGACGTATCACCGCAGATTTTCGCGCATTTACGATGTGCCCGTCCCGGGAACAGAGAGAGGTCGTTCATCGCGACCATGATGCGCCGGTTCGACGGTTTCATACCGTCGCGAATATCCGGAAGCGCGCGATTGGTGATGACCGACATGGAATAATCGAGATAGGAATTCTTCATCTCCTCTTCGAGGTAGATGGTCTCGATTTTTTGTCTTTCCAGAGAAGCCATGGATTGGGCTTTCCTTTATGGTTAGTAATTCAGACCGATGCTGGCCGGCTGAAATGTGAGTCCGTTCAGCCGCAAATCCGAGAGCACAATTGCCCACAATTCGGATGGATAAAGGTACTGATTTGAGTATCGAAAGGCAAGTAAAAGAGAAGCCCGGAGGCCGACATAATACATTGCCTTCCAATACATTACAACCGAAGCGAGTGACTTGTGATATTGAACAGCTGATTGCCTAAAAAGTCGCCTTTTGATTTGCCTTTAACTGGAGATTGCGTCGACTACGAAAGCTTTCCACACGGGGCCCACAGAACCGCTTTACTTGAAGTTCGTACTTCGTTATGCTGCCTCAAAGGAGACTGAATACGTCTATGTTACACCCAGACACCACCGGCGGCATCATCGTCGTTGTCGCCTACCGCGCCAAACCGAATCAAGACGACGCCCTTCGCAAGATACTCAAGGAACATGTCCCGATCCTTCGCTCTCTCGGCCTCGCCACTGAACGGCCACCCATCTTCGCACAAGCCAAAGACGGTACCTATATCGAGATCTTCGAATGGAAATCATCGCAGGCCATCAGCGAAGCCCATTCCAATCCCCGCGTCCATGAAATGTGGAAGGAATTCGATACCGCCTGCACATATGAAATACTCGGGAATCTCGACGAATGCAAAAATCTGTTCGCCGGATTCGGCTCGCTCGATCTGTAGTTGGCTCAGGTTCTGCCAGAGTCAATCGACGACCTGGAGACTCGCTGATTGGATTCCTAACCGCCTGTCTCTCTTCCCATATCGGAATCTTTCTCTCAACTTTCGACTGTGCAAATCCTGCACAATGATCCAGCTACATGGAGTAATTTAGCCCACATTTAACCGTTGGGAATCGGGATCGTCCGACACTGATTGTATTGCCGATCTATTTCCAAATCGAAAGTCACAATGTCACTACGATTTTTTAAGCTCTGCCCCGGCTGTCGCACCTGGTTGTCATTCGATGACATCCTCCATGATCCCAACATCCACCCAACCGGTATACAGGTCGACCCGCACGATGACCGGCAGTGCTTTCTCTATTTTCATCATGACACCGCAGGCTGCGGCACATCGATGGTCATCCACTCCCGTGACTTGCCGATCTCGTATCTCCGGGCTCATGTTCAGGGGACCACATCAGCCGAAGGGCTCTGTCCCGGCTATTGCTCCAGCCCCGAAGAAATCGCCAACTGCTCCGCTACATGCACGGTGGGAACGTATCGGAACTTCATGCTCACTCTCTCCCGGGGGCGTCGCTCTGCCGCAAGGGCCGCCTTCTGATCCCTGCGAGCGCAAATCCGTTGACACAAATCATCGCCACCGCTATCTTTCTTGTACCATTCACGACTACTCATTGTTGCCGATAGCATCGCCCATCACAATCTGTAAGTGCCCTATCGGTAGAGTGGCGATCATACTCCGGTCGACAGTCCATTGACTCGCAGGAGGGCCCCATGTCGCGTATCAGCCAACGTACCACCACCCGTATTCTCATCGGGGTTGTACTTCTCGTCGCACTTGTGCCGTCAACCAGCTACACCTACGATCTCAACGTCCGAGTGACCGACACCACCGTAGCCAAGAGTGCTTCCTCCGGCTGGCTCACGGTCTTCTTAACCAATCCCCTTGACTCTATTGGTGGTTTCTCATTATGGATGCAATTGGATCGCCCTGATCTGGTCAGATTCGATTCCATTGTCGATACTGCCGGAACCGCACTGTCAGGATTCGGATTCGTTGCTGTTCGTTCCCCTTCCGGGCAGTGGACCGATATCAAACTCACTGCCTTCGCTGACAATGTCCCGGGCGGCCCACCGCAATTGCGCGGATTTGGACCATCCCTTTCTGAGCAGGCGCTCTTCCGCGTTCATTTTCATCTGCTCTCCATCCCCGACACGATGCAAAGCAGAACTGCGGCTGTAGCTATCAATTCAAACGCGGCCTGGTTTAGTTTTGCCCGGCCAAACGGAACCACAATCGGTATAGCTTACAAGTTGGAGGTCGATACATCGTTCTTCCGTTGCATCCAACCCCAGGGGCCCGATTGTCTCCAATGGCAGCAGGTTGCCGGACCGCCTTATGATTCTATCTTCGTGCGAACTGACACCATTCCCTTCACAGACACGTTCCTGGTTCATACGGTGATCGGGAGCATCACCGTGGCACCGCATTGCTTTGGCCGGCTTGGCGCCGAATTCGATATGAACGGCGACGGCGTTCCGCTTTCAATCGGCGACTACGTCTCCCTGCTCAAGTACATCATAGGAGACTCGGTCAGCATAGCGAACCCATTTGCCGCCGACATGAACGGCGATTGTATCATCAACATGGGCGATGCCCTCAAACTGGATTCGTTGTTCAAGTTCGGACTGCCGCCTTGTGATCCCGGTCCATGCTACTTCCCGTGTGCCTGTGACCATACCCCTGTTCGGGTCTGTTGCTGGCTGAGCCGAGGAAACTTCAACGGGGACGTCAACGATCAAGTTGACCTGGCTGACCTCTCAACGCTGGTGACTTATCTGACCGGCGGCCAGATATCCATCCGCTGCCCTGAAGAAGCCAATGTCGATGGCGTGGGTATTATCAATTTGGCCGACCTGAGTCGGTTGGTAGGCTATCTAACCGGTACCGGGACTTTGCCGGCTGCCTGCCCATAAGAAGAAACTAAACAAAGCGATCCCGACGCACCGGGAATGAGCATCGGGATCGCCAAATCCGACCGGAGAAAGTGATCACACTTTGACGGTCCGGCGCTTCCGTGCATCAACCTCACAGAGATGTTTCCCCAGCTTGGCGTCCACTTGCTGAATGTGGTTCATGAGCCAGGAACGAAGAATTCCGAGAATCTCCGCGCCGCTGATAGTCTTTCCCACTGTTAGTCTTTCGTGGTACTCTTTGGCCAGCGTAGTCATCTTCACATGTTCAGCCATATGCGCCGCCTTGTCCGGATAATCGGTCTCTTTCATCAATTTCTCCTCGGTGGCGAAATGATGCCCTACGTACTCCATCAGCCCTGACAGCGTATGCCCCAGTTCGTCGTGGCTTCGGCCTGCTTTCATGGCATCGTGCAGCTGGTTGATAAGGTCGATCAACTTCTTGTGCTGAGTGTCAATGACCGAAACGTCGACGCTTAACTGTGGTGACCATTCAACAAATGACATGGCAACTTCCCCCTGTTCAGATTTACGAGATTATGACCCGCCCCACGGGACACCCCTGGGGACCTCTCCCTTTTTTATTATCGGCCAGCGTGGTCTCCTTTTTTAGCAGGCCGGACCGGCTGGAGTCGGGTAGCTGACTACTATTCGGGCCCACGGGGCGCGAGCCTTGCCCTGTTACTTCGGTCGATTGGGGTATCCTGTCCTGGAATCCTCAAACGGTCGGGGCGGGCCTACGAGGGTATTTTGGAATGTCACAATTTGCCAGCGATCACCACTCTTTTCCAGGATCATGGTCGGACGAGCCTGAATGACTTTTGAGTCTCCCCCGCTTTCCATCGTCACCGTTCCCAGGACAAATACAATTGCCACGTCGGGTCGAATCATCCTCATTCCTTCGATCTCGTAGACCGTCCGGCTCCCTTTGTAGATAGTGTCCCATATCTGTTGATGCCCATGCTGAATTGCCTCTCTCCCGTTGTAGTGGGCCCCGAGTATATGGACGAAGTCTGCATCATCGGCAAACGGTGCAGCAAATGCCTGTGCGTCGGCGGCATTCCATGCCTCTTCCAGCTGCTTGACTATTTTGGTAAGTAGTTGAACGTCGTTCACAAGCTCATTCCTCTCTGCTGCCCAGACCCGGGACGGCGAATGTATTTGATGATTTACTCATTTGGATACGTGATGTAACGATTCTCCCCGATATTGGTTCCGTCTGCAGCTTCAGCCGGTCGTGCAAATGCGTTGACAAACATCCAAAGTTGACTATCTTATAATTGTACTTACGCCGTCTATTTTCACCTTGCCGCATTCAAGAAAGGTACCTGGTATCGCCCCATAGTTCACGTGATGTTGTTGTAAACTCAGATCGTGATTGGAAGCTGAATACCATGACCTCTCGCCTCACAACGATTCTCCTGACCGGATTCATTGTCGCTCTAATCATCGCCCTGCCATACACGGACAGTCAGGCCGCCCCGCCGATCGAGCTTCGTGTCACCGACACCGCCGCCGTGCCCGGCGACACAGGTTATCTGGGCATCTACCTCACCAACCGACAGGACATAATTGCAGCCTTCGAGTTAACACTTATCATTGACCGACCTGACCTTATCGGATTGTCTCCTTCCTTTGATTCTTCGCAAACCCTGACCTCAGGCTGGGAATATCTATCCGCTACCATGACTCCTACGGGAATCAAACTTACCGGTGTCGCCAATCTCATTGCTCCTGCGCCGATAGTCCCGGGAATCTCTCCATCTCCCGCCTCGCGCCTCCTCGTCAAGTTTCCGTTCACAGCCCATTCTGCTCCGGACTCTATCGTCAATCGAACGGCCACCTTGTCGTTTGCGGTCAACATCAACGATTTCGGTCTCGCCAATTCCGGTGGGCAGTTGATAGGACTAGTCCAGGACACCACCTGGGACACAACTTGCTTCCACTGTGCCAACTACTTCGATGGAGCCTGTGTTCAATGGGTCGTTTCGACGCCTCCCTGCGATTCGATCAGTATCGAGCGGATCATTTCCAATCCGCGGTTCGACACAAGTTACATTCACCTGATCGCCGGATCAGTCACCCTTCTGCCCAATTGCCGCCCTATTCCGCTTGCCGGTGATGTTTCCGGAAATGCCGTGGTCGATTCCAACGACCTGGCGCTCTTGCGGGACTATGTCCAGTTCGGTACTCCCCCTTTGGCACAGCCCCTCAACGCAGACCTGCTCTCGGATAGCTGCATCAATTGGCGCGACTATGAAGTTCTGGACCGGTACCTCCGTTTCGGGCCCGATAGTGTTACTCTCGCAGCCTGCGGATTCAACGCACCGGAACGGTGCTGCTGCGATGGGCGTCGGGGCAACGTCAACAACGATCGACTGGACGTAGTGGACCTGTCCGACCTTTCGCGCTTGGTTGGCTATCTGACGGGAGTTGAAATAGAGTTGCCGTGCTATGAGAAAGCCGACTATACCGGCAATGGACTCGTGGATTTGCAGGATCTAAGTAAAATAGTGAGCTACTTGACTACCGGTAGCCCGGCGCCGGGCGTCTGCCCTTAGGTCGAAGTGTGCGCCGGCTTGCGGACAACACGACTTCTGTGTCCCTGCCGGGAATTCAGTTCAAGGTAGTTGTGGATCACGATATCCCAGTCGACAAAGCGCATGATATTCGATACCTCACGCGCCACCACCGCACCCTTGCGTAACGCTCTGATCTCTTCCTTGAGATTTCGCTCCGCCAACCAGACCGGTTTTCCGGTCGCTCGGCAGACCGATGCCACGATGTAGCGATCTATTGAACGGGCGCCATCATACAATCTTTCGGTATTTAACGCCTTGAGTGCCCGCTCCACAGTTCGGAGTAGCGCAACCCGATAACCGAACCCGACGCGGAAATCAACCACATACTGGTTGTCCCTGCCTGTTCGTACCGCTTCGTCCCGAATCGGACTGAACAGCTCCCGGACTTTGCCAACGGCATCCTGGGGGGAACTGGCCGTGACTACCGCTCGCCCGCGGTTGCGGACAAACTCCAGTACGGCATTGTGATGGCGAAATGTGTATATCATGCTTATAGATAGATTATCGGCCATATCGCCGATCAGTTGAGCGCAAAGAAAAAGGGTCGCGTGCAACAGCACGCGACCCCATATCGAGTCGGATTCTTTTCTAACGGCGGTAATCAGCCGGCGTAATGCAGTTTACTCGATGAACTCGTGAGTACCTGCGTATCCGCCTGTATCTGGGCCGCGACCACTTCGGCCAGGAACAGCGTATGATTCCCTACAACGACACTATTCACGACCTTGCAATCAAGAAAACCGTCGACCCCCTGCAGCATGGCCGTGCCGGTAACCGGCGACTCCTGCACGGTACTGTCTTTCAGCTTTTCATATCCCGATTCCGCGGGACCGTAGTACGTCTTGGCTACATCGGCATGACTCTGCGCGATAATGTTCACCACAAACGCCCCATGGTTGGCAATCAGTCTCGATGACTGGTGATTATTGTGCACAGCCAGAGATATGATCGGCGGCTCCGAACTCACTTGTGAGATCCAGCTGGCCGTAAATGCGTTCCCGGCTGTCCCCTTCCCCATCGACACCACGTATACGCCGTACTCCAGTTTGCGCAGTGCGCTCGCGATTGCTTTCCCAGTATCCATAGACTCCTCTAATGCTCGAACGGATGATCAAAGGTAAAATCCGGCCGGTAATTCAACGGACTGTCCAATTGCTGGACCCATCCCCGATGAAACCCAAGCCGGTCAAATTCATCCAATACCTGTTCGTATTCTTCTTTGTACAACGTCCGCCCAAGCCGCGGGTGCCCCTCGGTGGCAGGAATAGGGTGAAATTGTGACATCAGCGACACATGCACATTGGGCGAGAGCTCCTCGGCAATGAACCGAAGTACTGCCTTGCTGTTCTCCATTTGCCCCGGTATTACCAGATGCCTGATAATCAGGCCAAACTGAATCGAGCCGTCATCGTTGAGGTAGATATTCCCCCCCTTCTGACGGTACATCTCTTTGATCGCCGCTGTGGCATTCTCAACATAATCCGGGGTATCGGAATAGGCCTTGGCCAGGCGATTGTCCATGTACTTCAGATCAGGGAGATAGACATTTATCGAGTCTTCAAATGAGCGAATCGTCTCCACCCGGTCGTAACTGCTCGTATTGAACACGAAGACCGGATTCCGCCCTCGCAATTTGAGCGCCTCGATTATCACTCGTACCTGCGGGATGTAATGCGATGGAGAAACAAACCCGACCGATGTCGGCCCTTGATCCAATACGCTCTCGATTCTTGCGATGACATCGCTCAGTTCTAGCCGTGCCGTTTCAAGAGAGGTATGTGTCCGGCTGATTTGCCAGTTCTGACAGTAGACACACTGCATATTGCAGTGCATGAAGAAGATATTGCAAATCCCATGCTTCCCGGCAATGACCGGCTCCTCTCCGCGATGCGCACAAATCGAGCCGATCGCAAATTCAAGCCCGCTCTTGCAATAGCCGAGCTTGTCACCGGTCCGGTCAGCGTTGCACTGCCGCGGACATTGCGTACAGTTCTTGAGTACCTCCAGCGGCTGCAACAACTGCCGCCACTGCTCCGGGCTGTACATCGATGAAGGAGAGGAAACAGGACTAATCATATCTATGACAAGATAATGATTGGGGCCCCTTTCGGCAAGGGCCGCTAGACGCGGATGGGAAGGATCACAATCGGGATTCCCTGCTGGTAAAACTTCTTTTGTATCGCAAAAATCGTGTGGTTGTGCAGCCACCGGGAGAAAATGTAGTCTTTGGAAAAGACCAACTGACCGCCAAACATCACCGCCTTGGGATACCGATCCAGAATCGACGGAAGCAGTCTGCTCAGGGCCTCTACGACATCCACCCCGACCACATGGACCGACTCGGCATGGAACCCGTGGGCCCGCATGAAATCGACATACTTTTCGCC
The DNA here is from genome assembly GCA_049290195.1 of Candidatus Zixiibacteriota bacterium. GTDB lineage: Bacteria > Zixibacteria > MSB-5A5 > GN15 > FEB-12 > FEB-12. The sequence continues at coordinate 22,018 of JBATNE010000280.1, read as the reverse complement.
GGTCTCATGAATATGCTCTTCCAGGCGTTCCACTTCGGTTCGCCCTTTAAAATTGCCCACATCGACAATCCCCACCTGAACAAAAATGAAGTTCTTGAACGATCCTTCGAATAGTCGCATCACCGTCAGCAGGGTATGCAGCCCAAGACCATTAAATCCATTCACCAGCAAAATGGCTGTCCGCGCTTTCGGATCATGCGGCGGTTCCGGTCCATTGTGTACTTTGGTTCGGCTCAGCTCAATGGCGGTTACCAACAAATCATCGAGTCGCTTGAGCTGCAGCGATGTTCTCTTGTAGTGCCTCTTGACCCCCATCGCCACCGCCACCAGCGCAACCGTCACCAACAACGTCAGCCAGCCGCCGTCATGGAACTTGATCACGCTCATCGCGACCAGAATAAACGCCGTCAGAATCAATCCGATTCCTGCGATGGTGATCTTCCGTCTCCAGTGCGCAAGTTTCTTCCGTTCGTTCCACCAGTGACGCACCATCCCCAACTGCGACAGCACGAACGTGATAAACACGGTAATACTGTAGAGCACCACCAGGAATCGCACCGACCCGCGCGATACCACAATCAGGATCATCGCCAGAAGCCCCATCATCAGAATGCCGTTCTGGGTCACCAGACGGTCACTCAGCATGCTGAACCGGGTCGGAAACCAACGGTCCAGTGCCATCGTCGCCAGCACCCGTGGCCCGCCAAGAAATCCGGTCTGCGCCGCTACAAACAGAAGGGCCGCTTCCGCCACCAGCGTCAGCGTGACAAAACCGAACCCCAGACCATGGCTCCAGTTCTGCGAAATTCGTTCGAACAAGACCGCGTTCAGTGTCTTACCGGGTACATGCTCCACGCCGTAGAGCAAATACATGACCATCAACCCCAGCGCCATGAATGCCAGCGAAATCGCCATATAGCGCATCGTCTTCCGGCCGTTCTCCACGCGCGGCTCACGGATCATCGGCAACCCGTTACTCACCGCTTCAATACCCGTGTACGTACCGGCACCCATACTGTACGACTTGATCAAGAGGATGAAAATGCCAAGCAGCCCTATCTCCGATGTACTCGCGCTCAGATCGCTCGCGGTCGTGCTTAGCATCGTGGGTAGCTCACTGGCGTGATCTACAAATCCGTAGACCACGACAAACACATGGGTCAATACGAAGGTCACCATGATCGGAATAAGCGGTACGACCGACTCTCTGATTCCTCTGAGATTCAGGATAATCAGCAACACTACGCCGAATACCGCAAAGCCGAGCTTATAGCTATGCATCGATTCCGGCAGAAAACTGAACAGCGCATCAGCGCCGCTGGCAACCGATAAAGCGATCGTTAAGACATAGTCAATGAGAAGTGCACATCCGGAAACCATCCCAAGGGTGGGATTAAGTAGTTTGCTTGCGACCACATAACCACCACCGCCCGATGGAAACAGTTCGATAATCTGTACATACGATGCGCTGATTATGAGTACCGTTGCGGCCGAGGCGAGCGCGACAATGAGACCGAGGTATGGATGTCCCTTGAGGGCGAGAAATGCTTCTTCCGGACCGTAGCACGATGACGACAGCCCGTCGGCCCCCATGCCGATCCAGGCTAGAAACGCAGTCAAAGATATTGAGTGAAATAATGACTGGTCCTGCAGATTGCGGCTTCCGCCGATGAGGACCTCTTTGACTTTTTTCGTTATTGACGATTGATCGTCTACCACAACCCTTTGTTTCCTTCTGCCTTTCTTGCGGCCGTCACCCCGGAGTTTCGACCCAAAAGACTCGCCTATTAACAGGTTTAGCCCCAGAAATTCAACAGCTATTTTGCCATGAGAAAGCAGGGAGACTCAAACGGCAGGCTCGGTTGGCCATTGTGTGCCGACAATCGATTGAATAACAACACCTTAACCCTTCTGGTCAGCCTCGCGCCCGACAGGTCATCACCAGTCGCCCCGGTGCCCCCCAGCCAAAATCGCGGTAGGTATTAAAGATCCGTACATGCCCAAACCCGGCGACATCCAAAGCACTATTAATTTCCTCAGCAGAGAAGGCATGCTGCTCCAGAACGAGATTCGTTCTCTCCCAGCGATTGTCAGAGAATCGAAACATGGTGAGCGCAAGCTTCCCGTGCTTGGAATCGGCATCGTAACTCCCCTTCGCTACCACTGCGCTCTCATCGTCAGCCATCCCCTGCGACCCCCGCCAGTGAGCCGCAAACGACGCATCATCATTCATGTCAAAGAAAAATACCGCCCCCGGCTTCAGTGCTTTCCGGGTGCACGCAAAGGCCGATGTCAACCCCTCAAGCGTCATGATATGGTTCAAGCTGTCGTAGAGTGAGACCGCTCCATCGCAGAGCTGATTGACCTTGAAATTCCTCGCATCGCTGCAGATGAATGTCGCCGAGGGAACTGCTAGTCTGGCGTACTCGAGCATCGCTTCGGAACCGTCCACGCCGACAACGGCGTATCCTCGCTCGACAAAATGCCTGGCTACCGCTCCCGTGCCACAGCACAAATCCAGGATTCGTCCCCCCTGCGTCATGAGTGGAAAAAACTGCTGGTCGAGTATCGGAAGAATCTTGCTCGGCCATCCCTCCCAGAACTTGTGATAGAACCAGGCAAACGAATCGTACTCGTTGTTTCGATCCCCGGACATATCAAGGCCTTTATCGCTTACGATTGATAATCCACCCGTTGTCTACTTTTTCAAACCCCACCGGGCCATAGTAATCTTTCGCTGCCGGCGCAGCCAGCAAGAGGATCATCACCTGTTCCCCGACACATTCCTGCGTCAGACGAATCATTTCCTTCCCGATCCCCTGCTTCTGATACGCCTTGGCAACCGCCAGGTCGGACAGATACAGGCAAAACGAAAAGTCAGTCAGTGACCGTGAGATTCCTACCAATCGCGCGCCATCCCATGCGGTCACAATCAGGTTGGCGTTCTCCAGCATCTTCTCGATGCGTGGTATGTCATCAACCGGCCGACGTATGCCCGAATCCCGGAACAACTCCGCAACCTCGGCCGCATCAAGTTGCGCGTTTACACGATAGGATAGATGTTTGTTGGTGGTCATATGAGAACACAACTCCGACTCATTCCAATCCGGAGATCCTTTCGGCCGGAATATGGCGAGTTGAAATGATTGGAGCAACGGTCAGATTTGGGTAGTTCAGGCCAGCGAGCCGCGCTCAAACGTCACGGCGCCGGAGAAGGAATCGACAAAGAAGTATTGCTGGGAATGGAATGGGGCGAACAAAAGACTGATCTGAGTCGGGCGAAATGACGGACCGGAGAGCTTGTCTTTCTGGTTTCTTCCCGCCAGTTCCCGCTTCCAGATCGCTTCGGTCAGAGTCATTGCCTCATCGAGCCCAACCGTCACCGGCATCTGGTTGGCGCCAATTTTCTCGCACACCGATGTCGCCAGCCTGGGGGCCATCGGGCTCATCCGCTTGCATAGCCGGAACATCGCTTCAAGATTCCGCATCTGAAATGCCGGGATCACCAGTACGTTTGACCGATAGATTCCCCCAAACAGCCGCTTGAACTGCGGCGCGAACTCTTCCGGAATCTGAATCGACCAGAACGGCACCAGCGTGTCTTTCGCACTTTGAACACTGGTTGCGATGCGGATCTCCGTGCTGAGACTGGGGTCATTTTCCATGAAAAATATTCGGTCGCAATTGTGACACTGGTATACAAACGCCCGCGATGCTTTCAAGTCCACCCCGCAATTGCTGCATCGATGCAATGTCACATCCAGCGCGCCAAACTCGATCTTGAGCGGCTCTGACTCAGGTGCCAGCTCCGCCATCTCTTCCATCCAGCTATGCCCCATCACTCGTCCGGTCACCCCATCCACCGCAAATCGGGCCAGTTTCGATCCGAGCGTGGCATCAACGGTGAAATACGGGAAATAGACTATCGATCCCTTGTGGTGCAACAAATCCGTCCGATTGGCCTGCTTGCCGCCGGAATCGATCGCGCTCAACCGCCCAAGACCCTGTGTCAGCTGCGCGACCGCCTGCTCCAGGCTCTTCCTGATAGGAGAAAACGATTCGGTCCCCTGAATATTCTGCTCTGAGAATGGAATCAGTCGAAGATACTCCGCTCGAATGCCGATCGTCTCCGGAATTTCCTGTATCTCCGGACCGGCCGCACAACTTCCTTCGAACGGTGTCAGGGAGATCGACGTAAATTCCCGTTCCTCGGTCGTTGCCTCAATCGACATCTCTTCCTCGGCACCGGTATCGACTTCGTACACTGTGTGCCGCACTTTCAGCGTGACCGCATCGATTTTCCAGTACGGATACAGAATCGATCGGCACTGAAAATGGCCGCCGGTCAACGGCAGGCCATTCTCTCTGCAATAGCGATCGACGAGGAATCGGATTTCTTGTCCCTGCTTGCGCTTCTTCACCATATAGGCAGCCGGTACATCCGGGAGTTTCACCCGAAGGACCGAGCCGCAATGGGAACAGGTCAGGACAAAGAAATCCTTTTCAAGTTCCAGTTCGCCGCCGCAGGCAGGGCAGGTTACCCCGATGCGGAATCCTCCCTTAAGCGGTTGGACTGCTGTTGTTGTCATTCAGCGGCTTTCCACACGATGAACAATATTTCGAGCCCGGAATATTCTCGGCACGGCAATGCGGGCAGGACAATTTCGCGTCCAGCTTGAATCCGCAGTGCAGGCAGAAACTGGCTTCGGTCGGAAGGTCCTTGTGGCAGGACGGACAGGCGTTCTGCTCGTACATGGCATGTCCGCACCGATAGCAGTATCGCGACTGCGCCGGCGTATCGTTGTGACAGGTCGGACAGGCCACTGTCGCGACCGGTTCCCGCTTCAATTCTACCTGTTCGGGAGAAAATACCCGCTGCATCATCTGCGGCGCCATAATCCCGACACCGGCTCCCATCGCTACTCCCGCTCCCGCGGCAGCCGGACCGGCACCGGAACCGAGCCCTTTGGCGATTTCGAACTTCATGAACTTGTCTAGATCACCAACCGCTTCCATACCGGACCGCTTGTCGATCATACTGGCTACTTCTTCCGGAGGGGTGATCGAATTGATGAAGAAGTCCACAAGCGACAGACCATACTTCTCAAACTCAACCCGCACTATTTCCTTGAAATCGGCCGCAAGCTCAGTGTACTGCTTGGGCAGATCCAATACCGTGTTCAACTTCTCGCCGAGCAGATCATTCAGACGGGCAACGATGACGTCGCGGAGATAATCCTGAATGTCCCCGGTCGAAAATTTAGCCTGACGTCCCACGATGGTATTGAGGAACAGGCTTGGCTTGTCAATTTTCATCGTATAGGCGCCGTGCCCGCGAAGTCTCACCAGCCCCAGCTGGCTGTCGCGGAACGTCACAGGGTCACGCGTCCCCCATTTGAGACTCGTAAACACCTTCAGATTAACAAAGTACACTTCCGCCCGGAACGGCGACGTGAACCCCCAGGGTAGCGACAAAAGCCGGGTGAGGATCGGAAGGTTGAGCGTTGTCAGGGTATGGCGTCCGGCCGTGAACATGTCGGCGGCCCGGCCACTCTTGAAAAAAATGGCGACCTGGGTATCCCGAACGATCAGCTGGGCACCCATCTTAAAATCGGCCGAGCCTTCCTGCGGAATCCGGTAGATCATTTCTTCGCCGGAAGGATCAATCCATTCAACAACTTCCATCAGTAGGGACATTGGTTCTCCTGTGCAGATGCGGTAGTTCTATACACTCATAATCGGCAAAATCGCCCGTTGTCTCCACCTCTCCGTTTACACCGGTCGGGGTTCCGGCCCCTCTCTATTTTTGTTGCCGTGGACCGATGAAGGGGATTATTTCTGCCCGTAGATTTCCTGCTTTAACCCGGAGACATATCGATGAAGAAGACAATTATTCACGCCTCTTTGGCATTGGCGCTGGTCTGGGTCGGACCCGCTCATGCTCAGGGGACCGCCGCCTTCATGGAACTCAAACAGCTGATGGATTCCATTCAGACGGTCGAAGCCAACCTCTTCGCCCCGAAAGCATACGAAAAGGCCAAGCGTCGTTTCGATGACGCTCAGCTCTATGTCCAACAGGGGCGTACTCCCAAGGACATTGATGGGTATGCTGTCGAAGGCCGCGAGTTCGCTCAAAACGCCCTCAAGGCTGCCGAAGTTGCCAAGCTTACGCTCAAAGAATATCTCCCCCCGCGCGACAAGGCCAAGACTGCAAGGGCCCAGGCGCTCGTTCCGGATCTGTATGGCAATGCCGAACTGCAATTTCTCGAAGCCACCAAGCGAGTTGAGTCAGGCGATGTTAAAGGAGCCTTGAAAGAAGCAGAGAAGTCCTCCCCCATGTTCGACACCGCTGAACTCGAGGCCGTCCGCAAAGACATCCTCGGCCGGGGTGACTCACTGATCGCCGTGGCAATCGTCGACGAAGCCCCCAAGTACGCCCTCGCGACCCTGGACAAGGCCAAGTCGGCCCGCGAAAAATCCAGCGACCTCGTTACCAAGAACCGCTATGACCGGGAGCCGGCAATCAAAGAAGCCACCCGCGCCGAATATGAGGCGCTCCATGCTTCCAATATTGCCCAGTCCGTCCGCTCCCTCAATCGCAATGACCAGGCCTGGGAAAAACTGATGCTGCTGTATGAGATTCAGCTCGATCGGATTGGCAACGCAGTCGGGATCGACAATCTCCCCTACTACCGTGGCACGATGGCGGTCGCCGATTCGATTATCGCAAGACTGAAATCCCAACAAAGCGCAACAGCCTCGGCGGAAAAAACAAGGCAGGATACCATCGCCACCCTCAACAACACCGTGGCGGCTCTCCAGGCAGACCAGGCAGCGTTGTCAAATCAGCTGGCTTCTACACTCAAGCGACTGAACATCGAACCCACCGGCTCCGACCCGACGCAATTCGCTCATCTGCTGGACAGCGGCATATCGACCCTGCAAACCCAGCAGGGGGAATTGGCACAGAAGATTGAATCAGAACAATCCAAACTGACCGAACTCTCCGCCGCCCACCAGGAAGTCTCCTCCGCGTTGCAGGCAAAACAGGAACAGGAAGCTAAACTCGATTCCGCCAAGGCTATTCTGAACCCCACCGAAGGGGAAATGCTCATCAACGCCACCAACGATGTCGTCCTCCGCCTCTTCGGAATCTCTTTCGCCGCCGGCAAGAGTGAGATTACTGATCTCCACCGCCCGCTGTTGGACAAAGTCCAGAAGATCCTCGCCCTCTTTCCGACCGCCCACTTCGTTGTCGAAGGTCACACCGATGACAAAGGAGATCCGCAGGGAAATACGCAGCTGTCTGAGAAACGTGCCTACTCGGTCATGCAGTATCTGAGACAAACCATGACTCTTGCGGCCGACCGTATACGAGCAATTGGCTACGGTTCTGAAAAGCCGATCGCCAGCCAGGCAACCCCGGAAGGGCGTGCTAAGAACCGCCGTATCGACATTATTATCACGCCGTGATCTCTAACTGAAGTATCGCATAAACAAAGAGCCGCTCGGCATCGGCCGGGCGGCTCTTTCGTGATCTGGTCACTCATCGCCGGTAAGCTGCATCTGCTTACCATCTGTGTACACGGTCTCTTTGGCCACCAGCCCCTTTTCATCCCACGTGGTCCACTTCCCCTCTTTCTTACCGGCTTTCAACTGCCCTTCGGTCCACCGAAGTCCTACTTTACGCCAGGTAACGCACGGCCCTTCTTCCACGCCGTCGACATAGGTAATCTCCTGCCGTTTCTGGCCGGAAACGTACCAATTGACCCAGGTTCCCTGCTTCTTTCCTTCGGCGAAATTTCCCTCTTCCTGCTTCTTGCCGTTCTCAAACCAGGTGATCCACTCCCCTGTCTCTTCGCCGCGCAAATAATTTCCCTGCTGCCGTATGGCGCCGTTGTCGTACCAATGCACGAACGATCCACTGGGCATACCCGCCACATACTGCTGACTCGTCCGCTTGTGCCCGTTTTCGTAATACGAAAAGGTAGTCCCCACCAATTTGCCGGATGCATAATTCTGGGAATCCCGCAACTGCCCTGATTCATACCAACTGCGCCAGCAGCCGTTCTTCAGACTGTCCAGATACTCTCCCTGAGTCTCACGGCCACCCTGCTTATAGAACGATGTATAGATGACCCGGTGCCCGAACGCCCCCGATGCATCCTTGACCTGGGTCCACTGTTCTCTCAGTTGAGTTGATTTGTTGAATTCTATCTTCTGATGGTTCGGACCTCCACAGGCCGCGAACCCAACTGCTGCTACCACGCAGAGAAAGCGTATAATCGCTTCCGGCATTTGAATACCCTCCGACAATGTTGCCTAATAGGGACATTATCGGAAGATTGGTGGCGTTAGATTAGGAGGAAACTACCGCTTCTGTCCGGTTCGCCACAGTCTCCCAAACTGAGTCAATTGGACACACCTATTCAGGGGCAATTGGGAAGCGTGTATGACCCGGTCGTCAAATAAGTCACCAATGCGGATAAGTCGGCTAAATCGACTGTACCCTGCCCATTTATGTTGGCTTCATCCGGACAGGACAGAATTGCCCCGCCGCCTGTCAGGTAACTTACCAGAAAGCTGAGGTCGACCAGATCGACAATTCCGCTCATGTCGACATTCCCTCTTACTCCTTCGCAACATGGTCCTTCCGACCATCCGGTCAGTCGCGCCAGCAGCCACCAGAACGCCATCCCTTTTCGATAGCAGTTAAAGCAATGCGAATGTGCACAGTCACCGCAACTGGGACAGGTATGACTGGCGCACCAGTCATATGCCCAGGCACAATCGTCGGCACCATCGGGGTAGTAGGTGCCGTCGGGGGCATAGCTCTCGATATCCGCGAAATCGAACAGCGTCTTGTTATGCTGGGAGACATAGGCTCTGATCTGGTTATTCCTTTGGTACAGATTCCCAGTCACCCCGGAACCGTCCAGATGACCCGTCATGTAGATGAACTTCACCCCCGGAAAATCAGCTTCGAGTGCGGAGGCTGTGTTCAGATATCTGTCGATTGCCTCCGTACTGTTGTACGATACCTGTCCGCACCATGACCAGACGACAAGATTGATCGTATTCCCCGGCTGATTCAACTGGTTCCGCGTTATCACCACCCAGGTCGTGTCGCCGTCGGAACCCAGATCACTTCCATACTCGGAAATACTCAGCGTCCCGGCTCCGTTGTTAAAGTCGTACCGACCGTCCTCATCCCTGAGCATCTCCATCCCGGTGACAACCTGGCTTCCGTGCGACGTATGCCCATAGAAAATGCGAAACGATGACTGAACCTGTTGGATTGTGCTTATTGGAATTGAAGGAAAGTGGCTGACGATAGTGTGATCCGCAACGAGCGATGCAGCCGTGCTGACACTTCCAATCGCCGCACAAATAAGGATCGCAATCAAGAGGGGAACGAGGCTCTGTTTCATGATAGATGTCCTGTGCTGATATGTGTTAGATACTCTCAAAATACCCAACATGGACTGTTCTATCAATGCCTATCATCAGCCCCACGGCAATTCGGAGCTAGATACTCTCCTTTGCTGCAACTAGAGCCAGTTGGCTTAGCGCCGCCACCAGCGCGTTCTCCACCCGAAGGGTCCAGGGACCGAGTTGGAATGGCTTGAAGCCTGTCGTGACGAGTAAATCCAGTTCAAACGGCACCCATCCCCCTTCCGGCCCGATTGCGATTACCACGTCACCCGGTTGATGCGATGGTGAGAAGATCGTGGTTAGCTTGTCCCCCGATGGATCAGCTACCAATTTCAAACGATCGGCAAATAGAGATGGAACATCGTCTTCAACAAACGGACGGAACAGCGGATGTACCTCGACATTCGGCAGTCGCGTGAATTTTCCCTGACTCAGCCCATCGTAGAGATACGACAATCGCTCGGGCTCCTGCAGGAGCGGTGACTCGAGATAGCTCTTGTCGGTCCGATTGGCCCTGACAAAGTGCAGCGAGCGCGCATTCATCGACGCCGCTATCGCCAGCACCTTCTTGGTTGTCTTCGGTCTCGGCACAGCACAGATGATGTCGACTTCATAGGACGGCCGCGCAGCTTCGCGCCATTCAGTGACCTTCAGTCGTACCAGAGTTGTACTGACCTCCTCGATCTTCCCTGTTCCGAACGGCCCATCCAGAAGCCCCACCTCCACCGTGTCACCAACCCTGGACTGCAATACCGTATGGATGTGCTCCGCCCGATGATCTGTAACCGCAAAGGTATGGCCTGTGATTCGATCTGCCTCTGTGAGAAGTATGATGTTCATTGCCGGGCAATATGCGCGGATATTTGAGAATTCTCAAGCTCGCACATTTCCCTTGACAAGTATCCATCATGTTACCATATAGTAACATGTCAGCGCCGGCGCAGGATGCGATTTGGAAGGCGCTGGCTGATCCGACCCGCCGTGCGATGCTGGATGTGCTCAGGGAAGGGCCTCGCACGACGGGCGCATTATGCCGGCGATTCCGTTCATTATCCCGATGTGGAGTGATGAAGCATTTGGGGATTCTCGAAAGTGCCAACCTGATCGTAGTTCAACGCAAGGGGAGATTCCGCTGGAACCATATCAACCCCACCCCTCTCAAACAGGCGTACCACCGCTTCCTCGCCCCCCACGTGGCCGACTGATGCCTCTCTACACCTTCCCGTACGGAAAGAACACAAACAACAACACTGATAGCGCAAACAGCACCCACACCCCCGGATGCAACTCATTCGCACGACCCGACACGACCTTGAATATCGGATACATCACAAACCCGGTCGCCATCCCGAATCCGATATTAAACGTGAATGCCATCATCGCGATCGTCGCCACCGCCGGAAATAACTCAGTGTAATCGTCATACTTTAGGTCCTTGACAGGTGCCAGCATCAGAAAGCCGACCACCACTAGTGCCGCACCATACGCCACCGAAGGCACGGCGACAAACAGCGGCGCCAGGAACAAACACAGCACAAACATCCCGGCTGTCACCAGCGACGCAAACCCGCTCCGCGCCCCAGCCTCAATTCCCGCCGCGGACTCAATGAATGCACCAGTCGTTGACGTCCCCAGCAAACCTGCCGCCGCAGTCGCCACCGCATCCGCCATCATCGGCTTCTCTATCTCAGGAAGATTCCCATCCTTGTCCAAAAGCTTTGCGCGTGATGACAATCCAATCAACGTTCCCATCGTATCCACGAACGCCATGATGAACAGCACCAATATCACCGGAAGAAACTCCACCGCGAACGCCCCGCTCAGGTCCAGCTTCAGAAACAATGGCTCCAGCGATGGCGGCGTCGAGACTATACCCTCCGGCGTTGGCACTATGCCCAGTGCAAACGCCCCCAGGCTTGCCGCCAGCATTCCTATTAATATCCCCCCAGGGACCTTTCTAATCATGAGAATGGAAATCAGAAGTATTCCTGCAATCGCCACTAGCGGGCCCTTGGCCGACAGTTCGCCGATCTTCACCGGCGCTCCCGGCACGCCGAGCCTGACCAATCCGGTTTCGGTCAACCCGATAAACAGAATGAAAAAGCCAATCCCGGCCGCGAAAGATTTCTTCAGCGAATCCGGAATCGAAGGCGTGACCCAGCTTCGGATCTTCAGCGCCGTGATCACCACAAAAATCGCCCCGCTGATGAACACCGCCGCCACTGCCTTCTGCCACGGAAACCCCATTCCGATACAGACGGTGAAGGCGATGAACGCATTCTCCCCCATATACGGCGCCACCGCAAACGGCCGCTTGGCATAAAGCGCCATCATGAGCGTACCGATTATCGCCACCAGAATAGTTGCGGTGGTGCATGCTTCTTTGGGAATTCCTGCCGCCGAGAGAATAGCCGGATTGACTATCACGATATACGCCATCGCGAAAAAGGTCGTGATCCCTCCCAGAAATTCTCTGCCGTACGTAGTCTGGAGCTGGTCGAACTGAAAGAATCGTTTCATCATCGCTTTCCCCAACGAGATATCTGTATTCCTCGGGAAAGCTATTGCCAAACCAATGGCCGGACAACTCCTAAGTTCAACTTATTGGATACTATAGCCTTGACCCCGCCTACCCGGATTCTCAAGACTGCCCCAGCCAACGCCGATAATACTCGTATCCAATCAGCAAAGGGCACAATTCATATGAATTCAGAAACTATGGCGCTTGTTGGCGGTATCGGCGGCTCGGTAATCGGTCTCTTGGGCGGACTCTTCGGCACCTATATGTCGATTCGCAATTCCAAAACGCCTCAGGAAAAGGCGCTCATGATTCGCGCGTCATTGATAGTCTGGGCGCTCCTGACCGGATTGATAATTGTCCCCCTGCTTCTGACTGTAACCGGTGTATTCCCCCGCTGGGGATTCTGGCCGACCGCTGTCGTATTCTTTATTCTGGTTGGTCCGATGATCCGTGAGATTAACAGACGACAGATCGCCCTCCGCGGCGGAACTGACAACGCCAATCGCGGCGCAATTCAGCACTAACTTACTTCGATAACCGCAGCACCGTTGAATCTACCATGTCGAAGGTCATCAAGGGCATCATTTGCACGTTCCAGTGGGTACGTCTGTACTTCCGTGCGTACTGGTACCAGCGGCGCCAGGGCCAGAAATTCTTCGCCGTCTCGTCGCGTCAGATTGGCCACCGACTTGACGACTCGCTCTCCCCAGAGAAGTGAATACGGAAACGACGGAATGTCACTCATGTGGATTCCGGCGCACACCACTGTCCCCCCTTTTCTCACCGCCGCAAGAGCAGTTGGCACGAGCGATCCGACCGGCGCAAAAATGATCGCCGCGTCGAGTGGCACCGGCGACTCTTCCTCAGAATTCCCCGCCCACACGGCACCCAACTGCCGCGCAAACTGCTGACTCGCACTATCCCCTTCGCGTGTGAAGGCATAGACTTTCCGCCCCTGATACTTAGCCACTTGAAGTAGGATATGTGCAGACGCACCAAATCCGTAGAACCCGATCCGCCTCGCATCCCCCGCCATTCTCAGCGCGCGATACCCGATCAATCCCGCACACAACAGTGGTGCCGCTTGAATATCCGGGTACCCCAATGGTATCCGAAAACAGAACCGTTCATCGGCGACACAGTACTCAGCGAACCCGCCGTTCATTTGATATCCGGTATACCGCGCCCGGTCGCACAGATTTTCTCGATCCGACCGGCAGTACTCGCATTCACCGCAACTCCACCCCAGCCACGGCACCCCCACTCGTTCCCCGATGCTGAACCTCCCTGATCCTTGGGAGTTGTCAGCCACTGTGCCAACAATCTGATGTCCGGGGATAAGCGGAAGGTTCGGTTCGGTCAATTCACCATCGACTACATGCAGGTCGGTCCGACAGAGTCCACAGGCATGCACCTTGATGAGCATCTCGCCGGGAGCGGCAGTTGGATTGGGGAGGTCTAGCAGACGAAGAGGTTGTCGTTGATTATCCAGAACCATGGCTCGCATGGTTCAAATCAACATCCTCTGGTGGCAGGATGTCAAGCTCTGGAAATTACCAGTTCTCGTATTCGTATTCCAGCGTATAGGTCAGGTGCCCGGCCCCGTCGCTGGTGGTATGTCTGAGCGGCAAATTATTCGCACCGTATTCCCAGATCATCTGTTGGGTGCATTCTCCGGTTGGCGCATATCGCTTGAGCGAAAGTAACTGGCCGTCGGGCCGACGGACGTATTCATAGCGGACCGTCAATTTGTCGTCTGCGCCGTAAATCTTCTTCTCTTTCAGCCCGGTGGAATCATAGCTCTGTTCTGTCCGAAGCTCCAGTTTCCCTGCCGGATCCTTCTTGATCGCCCGTACCATGTGCCCGGTCTGACGATCGGGGGAATAACAATAGTCGATTGTGTACAGCAGCGACTCCGCAGCGTTTCGCTTGGTCAAATGCACAACGGTATCGCCAAGCTGATAGGCATACTGCAGGCGCGCTTTTGGATTGCCGTCTTTGTCCAGATCCAATGCCAACGCAACAAGATGATCCGACCGATACAGAAATACCGAACGTTCACACCCTGAGTCTTTGACACACTGATTTTGTTCCTGAAGTTCCCGCTCCAGGTCGTAGACGAATTCCACTGATACGATTTCGGTGCCGTTGGAATCGTAGATCGAGCCGCGACGAAGACTCCCGTCACGGTCGTAGATGTTGCCGGCTGCCAGATATTGATGCTGTTCGCTGCCATCCGCCTTATAGACGATCTTGTGCTGCAGCTCAGTCCTGACCCCCGCCTGGCGAATCCGTTCGGTTGCGAGCCGCTGCTCCTCCAGATCTTCACGCGACTTTGGCGGCTCCTGGTGAGCCTGAACCGCTCCAGTCAGAAGCACGATACAAAAGATGATCCGAAGCCAGCCTGACGACATTCCCTATCCTCTCTCCGTAATGTTATAGACGGAATTATCCAATATATGACTTTTCTCAATAGAAAATCCAGTTGCTAAACAGGAAATTTTGGACTGGCACCCGTTAACGTCCTTTGGTCGGACTCCTCCACCAGGACGTGAGGCTGAACGCCATCGGGAAGATTTTTCTCGCCTTCTACAAACCAAAACTCCTCCTCCTGTGCTAATTCGCCCCCAGAAGGGTGCGAACAATTCGCTCGGCTATATAATAACTGCTCTCCCCGCCGCCAGCATACTGAATCACCCCGTTTCCATCGATTACGCAGACAGTCGGTGTGCTCCCCCGCGAATTGAACAACTGCCACATCGCCGCATCGTACCCGGTAACGATCCCGTCGTACGGCTCTTTGGCAAGAAACCCCTGTATCTCGGAGAGATTGCGATCAAGGCAGCAGGAAATTGATTGGAATTGCCTGGATTTGTTCTCCTCAATCAGCTTGTTCAGCACCGGACGAATACGCGTGCAATAAGAACAAGTCGTCGACCAGAATACCAGCAGGGTCACTTTCCCCTTCGCACCAGCCAGGGAGTGCTCCTGGCCACTAAGATCCCTCACTCGCCACGCCGGACTCACAAACCCCCGGACCATGGCTGTATCAGACCCGAGGTACGGATCAAGAGTAATCCTGTCTCCCATCGCGTCAATTGCCCCAATGACAAATTTCCGGTCCCCCAGTCGCAGCGGCTGTGCCAGGGTGATGCGGGTCGATGGGACCACTGAACTGTCGTCAGCCAACCGAAAACGTATGGCAAAATCGTGGCTGCCGGGCCGTTCAATAAAGACCGCGGCGTTCGTATCGCGGACAAAGTACGGACTGGTCGCATTGTATTGCACCAGCCTGATCGGATAGCTCACACTGTCTATCCGTATCTCCCCTTCGCGATAATCCATAGTTCGAACCGACACTGCTCCGGAATCACAAATCAACTGAAACTTCAGCTGTCGGCGAATTTCTGACGGGCGCGCGCGCTCGATCACCGGTATGTCAAACGACACGGCTCGTCTCCCTGTCGTGTGCGGAAGGTCCAAATGATCCCGGTCAGTCAGTGCCATGCTCCCCGGTTTTGCCAGCGCAAATTGATCCTCGTCGTTTCCAAACCGATACCTGAACAGATATGCCTGGAGGAACATGGGATTATCAAAGATCGCAACCGCATCCACCGCTTTCCAATTCGACGGATACGTAACATGCGGCGCAGCCGGATTGCCAAACGTCAGTCTCCGCGGTGTCGGAAAGCCAATGCTGTCAGGAACGACAATGGTGTGCATCGGAACTTCAATCCGAGATTCGATCGCATAGGCCGAGCCGGCAAGACCAACGATCAGTCCGCCCAATACCGCCAGCCCTGTCCGGACTCTTCGGGGCGGGGCTGCCAGCCTCGATAGTCTACTCTGTAACGACATAATAAATCTTATACCCGCCATCATGGGTGCAAATGGCATGGAACAGGGTCCAGCGCTACTTCTTTCTGGCCTTCTCGTAAAATTCTATGTATTTCTCGACCGAAACCCGGGCGATCGTCTCTCCAACCAGATCAAGCGGAAGATCCTCAAGCTTCTTGAACCTGACACATGCTTTTCCCATATCCAGCTTCTTGCCGCTGGCCTTGTACCTTTCGCGAAACCAATCTCCAACTTCTTTATTCCCATAGGTACACATCAGATAGAGCGCCATATAGTTCTTCTGCGCTCCCAGCGCAGCTATTGAGAGCGGTTGACCGTTGTAGGTATCCGGATACCGCTTGAGTGGGATGACATACCCGATCATCCCCCACGCCATACACTCGACATACCCTTTCGGGAGATTCTTCTTAATCACCTTGCGGACCGCGCTGATCCCCTTCCGGTGATCCTCCGGGAGTGATTCAAGATACTCCGCTACCGTAGCTGCCTTTGACTGAACCATGTTGGTTGTCCCTCTATGTAGTTTCCATTGTCATCTCTATTTCATTCCGATCCGCTCATTGGCCGCGGTGAGCCGGACAAATTCACTGACCCTTCGGTCTCGCGTCTCGTCCTTCTTCGCCGCCGTAATCCACTTGATCGCTAGCCTCTTGTATCCCGGCGGCAATGCGGCAAAATTGGCCTGCGCCTTCTTGTTTTTCGCCAATGCCTCTCTGAGGTAGGTTGGTACTACAATGCGATTCGATTCCGATTTCTTCTCAGTTTGTCCGGCCGAAGCGATTCCCTTTGCAGCCGCCTCCAGCCCAGCATCTGTCATGAGACCGGCGGCTGTCAGCTGCCGTACTCTCTTTAGATTCAGCTCCGACCATTTTGAGCCTTTCCGCCGAGGCGTGAATCGCTGAGCGTACCGCTCATCGTCGTATCTTTGCACTATTCCATCGATCCATCCAAAACAGAGCCCTTCCTCAACCGCCTCTTCATACGAAACGCAACTCTTGCCGGTGTGCTTCTTGAAAAACCCTATCCAGACCTCAGTCACCGTCTTGTGGTTTTTCGCCAGCCACTGTCGCCATTCAGCGCGATTTCGGGGAGTTATCATCGATGTTATCTTCATCAGTCCAACCGTTATCCCCCAAAGAGATGCCTGAACCTTTTGGGTCGATGTTCTGTTAACAAATGTTATAGAAGATCTGATGCCGGAACTGATCGTCAGTCCGCGTTGTCTTGCCTGTACATAATATCAACCGGGCAGTACTGACAAGTTCGAAACATCGACGGAGACCAAATTATGCACCTCGGAACATCATCAATCAGAGCCCTGATCGCCCTCGTCGCGATCCTGGCGGTAGCGGCAGTCAGCCTGCTGGTGGTTTCGAGCCGAACCAAGGCGGACGCCAAGTCCCCCGCCAAGGAGAACCAAATGACGTTCAACAAGTTGACCCCGGAAGAAGAGCGCGTGATCGTCCATAAGGGAACCGAACGCCCATTCACCGGCAAGTACGAACATTTCTCGGAAGCCGGTACCTACTCTTGCAAACGGTGTGGGGCCGAACTATTCCGCTCCACCGATAAATTCGACGCCGGTTGCGGATGGCCCGCCTTCGATGATGCCATACCCGGAGCAGTGACGAAGTCACTCGATGCCGACGGTTCTCGCGATGAAATCACCTGCACGCGTTGCGGTGCTCACCTGGGACACCTCTTCGAAGGGGAACGCTTCACCCCCAAAGACGCTCGCTATTGCGTGAATTCTATCTCCATGAACTTCACGCCTGCTTCGGAAGCTTCGGCTCCAACCGGTACGCAGGTTTCCTCGGCAACGCCCGCCGTCAAGACTGAGACCGCCTATTTCGCCGGCGGCTGTTTCTGGGGCACGGAGTACTTTCTCCAGCAGGCGCCGGGAGTCATCTCCGCCCGCGTCGGATATATGGGTGGACAGACGCAGAACCCAACCTATGCCGAGGTCTGCGAGCATGAATCCGGTCACGCCGAAGCGGTAGAAGTTGTCTTCGACCCGAGCAAGACCACCTATGAAGCGCTGGCCAAGTACTTCTTCGAGATTCATGATCCGACCCAGCTCAATCACCAGGGTCCTGACTATGGCGACCAGTACCGCTCCGAAGTATTCTATACCAGCGACGCCCAGAAGGCGACCACCGAGAAGCTGATCGGTATCCTCAAAGGGAAGGGGTACGATGTGGTCACCAAAGTGACCAAAGCCGTACCATTCTATGTGGCCGAGAACTACCATCAGAACTACTACAAGAACAACGGTCACGAACCGTACTGCCACATTTATACCAAGCGGTTCTAGCAAGTTTTGTTGTGACGAGAGCCCACCTGCCGCCCTTTCAATCGAAAGGGCGGTTTCTTTTGCGGCCGCAATCCCCTTGACAAAATTGAGAATATTGGTCAATATTGTCCAAACAAGAGCATCGCCGCTGTCCCTCACCCGACGATCGCTCATTTTTTTCGGACAGTGGCCGACTCTTTATACCTAGCCAACCAAACACCCATCTAATTGGAGGACATGTGGACAAATCTCCCCACCTGAGGCTCTTTGTTGTCTTATTGTTTCTGGCCAGTCTTGGCGTTACCCCGCTTCTGGCCGCACCGACACCAACCTGGTCGTATACCGCCACCAGCGACATCAAGTGGTTCAAACTCGCCCCGACCGGACACCTCATTGTTAGCACCGACGGTGCCCTGCTCGGTGTCGACCCGGAATCCGGACAGCCTGCCTGGACATCCGAAGAACTCAAAGACCTCGATGAAGAGAAATTCGATATCGTTGAAGGAACCCAGTTCGCCGTAATCACCAAAGGGAAAGGGGCGTTCGGCTCCAAAACCCTTCTCATTCTCCTGGACCTCTCAACCGGCAAAGAGGCCTGGACCACCGAATCAATCGGCATGACCGGCAACAACGGTCACTTCCTGCTCATGGAAACCAGTGCCATGCTCCTCTACGGTCCCACCGGCAAGAATGCCAACGATCGGGATATGCTTGTCGTTGATCTGGGCACCGGCAAAGAAATCTGGCGGAACGAAGAGTTCTTCAAGAAGTTCAAACCGGAACTCGTCGCTTCCGGCAAGACCAAAATGACCCTGACCGGAAACCAGACGCCGCTTTTTGATTCCGATGAAACCATGATCGTCTTCTGGTCCAAAGACGGTATCCGCAAACTGAACGCCAAAACCGGCGCCATCATCTGGACCACCCCCCTAAAATGCGATCGCGCCCCTGCCAGTGCCTACGGTTACGGCAACATGATGCTCAACGACGACAAATCCGTGCTTTTCGCTCCCTATGAAAAGACCATGGTCGCCGTTTCCACCAAAGACGGGTCGCTTCTCTGGAAGAAGCCGCCACAACTGAAGGGACAGGTCTATCAAATGGACCTTACTCCCGATGGCCTCGTCGTCAAAGGCGGACCTAACAGCGAAGGCAAAGAAGGGGACAACTTCATCACCGTGCTCGATCCTGCCACCGGCGACGTGAAATGGAAGAAGCCGTTCGACAAACTGAAACTCTGCTCAAGCTATGTTCTCAAAGACGGCAAGATCATCGTCTACACCGATGAGAAGCTCTACGGCATCAATATCTCCGATGCCCAGGCAACGGTGCTCGCCAAAGACGTCAAGTTCAACGGCGGCGAAATTCCCGGTCGCCTTACCCTGACCGACAAAGGATACACCCTGCAGTCGAGCCAGAACCTGATGATGCTCGGTTTCGATGGCTCCCGCGTATTTCATACGTACTACAAAGCCCCCGGCAGTTCCCTCTTCTCCAAGATCGCTTCGACTACCGCGATCATGGCGGTAAACGTCGCCTCGGCCGCAGACGGATACAGCCGGGCAGTTAACAACGCCTACGCCAACGGCGGCTCTGGAAGCGCCAGCTATTCCCTCATCACCGGCAACCCGTACATGTCCAAGCGTTTCAAAGCCACCGCCAACGGCCAGAGCTTTATGTCGATGCTCACAGATGTCAAGTCCGATGCCGGCAATGGCCCCGGTTTGGTCAAAGTCAATAAACTGACCGGAGCTACCACCACGCAGATCGTGCTCGGCACCAAAAAGCCGGAATATGAACTGGATGATGTCGAAGGGCGCTTGTTCTTTCTGTCCGACGATAAGAAGGTCGACTGCTTCGCGTTCTAGATTCGCAGTAAACCTCTGATAGTGAAAAAGCCCGCTGTAGAGCGGGCTTTTCTATTTGAAGCAATCCGGCTACCAGGCTGATTCTACAACGATTCCGCGCTGAACCGTGCAATCGCCCCGGTCCGCAAATTCCGCCGGTAGACGCTAAAGAAGACGTAATACGCTAGGACGAGATAGAGACAGGACAACCCGCCCCCCAACAAAAGGTTCTTCGCAATTTCACCGGTAAATCCGCTGCCGCCAACTACCGCCCGTACGCTTTCGAACACATACGATGGCGGCACAAAGCGGGCTATGATCTGCATTGGAACGGGAAGCGTCGCTATCGGATAATACACGCCTGCAAAAACCGATATCACCATCGGAATCGGCCAGCCAAGCCACTCGGCCGATGGTCCCAGCCTGAAGATCATCGATGACGCTATGACTCCCATCGCAATCCCAAACACAAACAACACCGCCATGAACGGTATCAGCATCACCCCGATGGTAAACATGTTATAGCCAAACGCGACTCCCGCGAGCCCTACCCCCAGAATAAACGCTCCAATGCCGGTCATAAAAGAGTTCAGCATCATTCCGCTCAGATACTCGACGATCGTCAGCGGCGACGAGAAGAAGTTGATGAAATTCTGGCTCCAGATGTCCTCGAGAAAGCTGGTCATAATCCCATGTTGAATTCTGGTCAGGAACTCCCACAAAATGATCGCCCCGAGTATCACCGTGACAAAACCAAAGGTCGACTGCCCCAGCGTTCCCAGATACCGGCTGATAAAACCCCACAGCAGGATGTCCACCAGAAGCCAGACGAATATGCTGGCCAGCCGTGTCGGATTGCTCCGAATGAGGAACAACTGCCTGAGATAGACCGCAAACATTCTGGTCAACGACATCACTATTCTTCCTTCAACGACAGCGGCTCCCGCGCCACTGCGATAAACAGCTCGTCGAGATCGCGCTTGCCATATTCCCCCGGCAGCGTGGCCGGATTGCCCGACAGCAAAATCTTGCCGTGCGATAGAAACAATACTTCATCGCACACTTCCTTGATCTCTTTCATGTTGTGCGATGTCCACAGCACCGCCGCACCTGTCGCTGATACATACTTCTTGATTCGCTCTCGAATCACCTGCGCGATACTCGGATCGAGCGATGCTGTCGGCTCGTCGAGCAACAGAAGTTTCGGCTTGTTAATAAGCGCCTTGGCCAGACTCAGGCGACTCAGCTCCCCCGATGACAGCAACCCTGCCTTGTGATTGGCGAACTGCTCCAGGTCATATTCCTTTAATAGCGTCGCTACTCGCTCCTTCACCGGCTTGACGCCGTACAGGAGCGAGAAGATATGTAGATTCTGTCG
The DNA here is from genome assembly GCA_049290195.1 of Candidatus Zixiibacteriota bacterium. Lineage (GTDB taxonomy): Bacteria > Zixibacteria > MSB-5A5 > GN15 > FEB-12 > FEB-12. Next base: position 686 of record JBATNE010000280.1, on the reverse strand, counting down.
CACCGTCAGATTGAGCGGGACATGAGCATACACCGCCGCGAAATTCGTCTGCGTGCTGATCTGAGACCGGTGCCTGGCCATATCCATCCCAAACACCCGCACTGTCCCCTCGGTCGGCTCAAGAATTCCCAGCACCATATTAATCGTCGTGGATTTCCCTGCCCCGTTGGGACCCAAGAGACCGATGATCTTCCCCGACGACACCGTAAACGAGATCTGGTTGACCGCCGTGACCTCATCGTAGACTTTGGTCAATCGCTCGATTTCCAGAAAAGGAGCCTCAGCCATCGCTCCTCCGGAGCACTCTCTGTGCGTTTGCATGTCTCATCTCCGGACCAACGTCATTGATTTTCCGTTTCAGGTCAACAGAATTTCCACGCCTCGCCTAATCCAAAGGTATTCATTGCCGCAAATGGATTTGCCGAATATATTCCCACCGTTCCGGGCATCCCATAGGCCGTCCGCCAGCTGGCTCAACCCCCTATCGATGTACCCCGAACTGATGTAATGAAGATGTCTCATACCCGACCAGCGAATTGCCCCAACTGCCAGACTCCCCTTGGCCCGGACGTCAATTTCTGCCCCAATTGTGGTCAGGAAAACCACGATCTGAAGGTCCCGTTCAAGCACCTCTTTCTTGAAGTCCTCGAAGGGTTGTTTCACTTGGACGGCAAATCGTACCGCAC
>JBATNE010000279.1:0-5320 GCA_049290195.1 Candidatus Zixiibacteriota bacterium | reverse complement strand
GGTGATGAAGTGAGTGCGACCGAACTTCGCCCCATTCGCTTTGACTCCTCCGATGCTGCCGTTACCGGAGGGGGACGATGACTCGTACCCGCCAGGAGAATATCCGCCTTGGCGTTCTCTTCTCGATTGTCCTGCTCTTTTTCGTCGTCGTAGCGATCCGCCTCGGTCACCTGCAAATCTACCTGAAAGACCGCTACACCGAGCTGGTCAACCGCCAGTCGAGTGGCCGCATTTCCATCCCGGCCGAACGCGGCATGATCTACGACCGGTACGGCCAGTTGGTCGCCAAGAATGTCATTGGTGCTTCGCTCTATGCCTACCCGGCCGACACGGCCGAGGTTGCTCGTATCGGCAGCTACCTGGACAAGACGTTCCAGCTCGCACCCGGCGAATCGATCGCCAAATACAAGATTGAACCCAAGAAATTCCGGTGGGTGAAGCGCCGTCTGCCCGACGACGAGGCAAAGAGTATCGAAACGACCGCACCATCCGGTCTCTTCCTTCGCAAGGAATTCCAGCGCGAATATCCGTTCGGCAATGTCGGACGTCAGATTCTCGGGTTTACCGATATCGACAACCATGGCCAGTCCGGCTTTGAACTGACCTACGATTCATCCCTGACCGGCGATAGCGGCTGGGCCGATGTCCGTCGCGATGGCCTTCGGAACACCTACCGCGTGCAGGAAGCGGCGCTGGTGAAACCGACAGCCGGCAAGTCGATCGTACTGACAATCGACTGGCGCCTGCAGGACATTGTCGAAGCCGAGCTTCATCATGCCGTCGACACATTCCACGCCGCTATGGGTATGGCAATCTTCATGGATTGTAACAACGGTGACATCCTCGCGATGTGCCATTATGATCCGACCGAAAAAGACCCGACTCGCCCCACCAAATTGCGCGTGATCAGTGATCAGTTTGAACCCGGATCGGTCTTCAAGACCTTCACAGCCGCCGGTCTGCTCGATGCCGATCGAGTCGATTTCAACCGGATGATGGATTGTGAAAACGGCGCCTGGCGAGTCGGAGGACACACCCTTCACGATGACCACCGTCATGGCGGCCTCAGCTTCCGGGATATTATCAGGGTCTCCAGTAACATCGGGATCGCCAAATGGGCTATTACCATGGATCCGGACGATGTCTTCAATACCTACAAGAGGTTTGGTTTCGGAAAGAAACTCAAATGCGGTCTCCCTGGTGAAGCCGCCGGACGTCTCGTCCCACCGCCGCACTGGTCAGACTTCATGGTGGCTGCATTCGCCATGGGACATGGTATTGCCGTCACTCCTCTTCAGCTTGCTACTGCCTTCTCGGCCGTAGCCAATGGCGGAGAACTGCTCCAGCCGCATGTGATCCTCGGTGATGTCGATCAGGACGGGCTCGTTCAGAAGAAGGGGTTGACCGTCCTCAACCGTGCCAGCGGCGCCAAAGGACTCGACTCGCTCCGCGCCTTCCTTCGCGGCGTTGTTACCGAGGGCACTGCCAAGCCGGTGAATTCAGATGTGGTCGCAATCGCCGGCAAGACCGGCACTGCTCAGCTCCCTGATCCGACCACAGGCCGCTATTATCAGAATCGGTTTGTCGGCACCTTTGCCGGCTTTTTCCCCTATGAATCTCCGGTGATTGCCGGAGCCGTGGTATTGGTAGATCCGCAGCCGATCCATTATGGCGGCTTCACCTCCGGTCCGGCATTCCGCCACATAGCGGAGCGCTACGCAGTATTGAACCCTGATCTGATCACGCTTCCGGACAGGATGCTGGCCGCCCAGACAGGCAAGCGTGCCGATACCACACTCGCACCTAATTTTGTTGGGTGGGAAATCAGCCAGGCTCAGAAGCTGGCAGAAACCAAGGGGGTACGCATACGTAGTACCGCCGATGAGGGGACGGTAGTATGGCAGTACCCCCCACCCAAACAGACAATCTATGCCAGCGATGAAATCTTCGCGGTGGTTGGCAATCCGGCCGACAGCAGTTTCCGGATGCCGGACATGACCGGACTTCCGCTGAAAAAAGTCTCAGCATTTTTGAACTATCTCGGTCTGAAATTCAATATAAAGGGTAGCGGAATCGTCGTCAGTCAATCGATCCGGCCCGGAGAAAAGGTCACGTCGGCGAGCCCGTGTGTGGTGGAATGTCAGGCGTTGTAAGGGGAGGAATGCGTGCATGAAACTACATGATTTGATCCATGGCCTCGATGGTGCCCTGCTTTCGGGAAACGGCAATCTCGAAATCGAAAATGTCGAATACGATTCCCGCCAGATCCGTCCCAATTCCCTGTTCTTTGCCGTCAAAGGATACAAGACCGACGGGTATGACTTTATCGAAGACGCCCGCTCGCGCGGCGCTATCGCCGTTATGGGTGAGCGTACCGGTGCCAAGGGAGTTGATACACATGTCCAGGTACCGGATATCCGCAAGGCGATGTCGGATACGGCGGCCCGATTCTACAATTACCCCGGGCTCCGCCTCAAAGTCTGCGGCGTCACCGGCACCAACGGCAAGACCACTACCTGCAATCTGATCAAGGGAATCCTCGAAGCCCGCAACAAGCGTGTCGGGCTCGTGACTTCACTGCTATACGATACCGGCCTGGAAAAATTCAAAGCCGACCGCACCACCCCGGAGTCGCTGGATCTTCAGCGCCTCCTGTTCCTGATGCGCAAGAATAACTGCGTGAACGCGGTTGTTGAAGTTTCATCGCACGCCCTGGCATTGCACCGCGCGGACAACATCAGCTTCCGCGTAGCCGTCTATACCAATTTCACGCGTGACCACCTGGATTTCCACGGTACCATGGAAGAGTACTTCAAGGCCAAAGCGCTTCTGACCAAAAAGCTCGATGGTCCCATGAGCTATGCGGTGATCAATCTCGATGTTCCGGAATTCCATCAGCTCTTTGGCGATCTCTCCAGCCCGTTCATCGCCTATTCGCTGAATGATCGCAAAGCCGATGTTTACGCCGGCGACTATGAAATCAAACCGAGCGGAACCATTTTCGATCTGGTTACTCCGATGGGGACCCGCACGGTATCGTACAAGCTCCCCGGCAAATTCAATTTGATAAATGCTCTGGCCGCCACCGGAGGTGGACTCGCCAGCGGTGTCGATATCGATACAATCATTAACGGACTTGAAGCTGCCACGCCTATTCCCGGGCGCTTCAACTATATCGACATGGGGCAGCCGTTCTCCGTCTATGTCGACTTCGCCCACACTCCCGACGCGATTGATCGCCTGTGTGAGTCGGCCCGCGAAGTCTCCAAGGGTAAGCTCTATCTGCTCTTTGGCTGCGGCGGAGACCGGGACAAAGGGAAACGCCCGCTCATGGGCACCATGGCCACGACAAAAGCCGACTCGGTGGTCGTTACCTCGGACAATCCCCGCACCGAAGATCCCCTGGCGATTATCAATGATATCAAGCCGGGACTCAAAGGAAAGAACTTCGAAATCGTGCCGGATCGTCACGAAGCGATTATCGCGATTCTCAAGATGGCCGCCCCCGGTGACGTCGTCCTGCTCGCAGGAAAAGGGGCAGAAACGTACCAGGAAATTAAGGGAATTCAGTATCCCTTTGATGATGCCAAGGAAGCCGTATCAGCCCTCAAGGAAATGGGGTATGCCGGTCCGACGGCGTAACGGAGATGATCAGTTTGCAGTTCGATGAATTGGCTCACATGCTGGGTGGATCACTTGTTCGGCCGGGAACCGGCTCGACGAGATTCACCGGCGTATCCATTGACAGCCGGACTATCCATCCGGGTGAGCTGTTCATTGCCATCCGGGGTGAGCGGGTCGATGGCCACGCCTATATCGCACAGGCGCTCGATAAGAAGGCTGCCGGCATCCTGATCGAAACGTCATCAGTCGATTCATCCCATATTCCGGACACCGCACCAGCTGTCGCCGTGAAGAGCAGCCACGATGCTATGATGGAACTGGCTTCCCGCTATCGCGACTCCGTGCCCGCGAAATACGTTGGTATCACCGGCTCAAACGGTAAGACCACGACCAAAGAAACGACTTTCGCATTGCTGGCGGCGGTAGAAAAGGATGTCTACCGTTCCGCCGGCAACTTGAATAACCTCTACGGTATGCCGCTGGCGCTGTTCGCCATGCCGCGCACCACCCGTGTCGCCATTCTCGAAATGGGGATATCATCATTCGGCGAAATGACCCGCTTGACCAAAACGGTCAAACCGGATGTCGCGCTGTTCACCAACATCGGCGCCAGTCATCTGGAATTCCTCGGCTCACTCGAAGGTGTCGCCCGCGCGAAATTCGAAATGGTTGCTGAAGGTCCTTCTGACTTGACTGTGATTATCAACGCCGATGATCCCTATCTGGCCGCTGAAGCCGCCAAGCATGGCCGCAAAATTGTCACGTACGGAATCAATAACCCGGCTGACTTTCACCCGACCGACATCCGTGTCGAAGAGGACGGCAGCAGTACTGTCAGTATCGAAGGGCATCAGTTCCACACCACCCTGTTCGGTCGCCACCAGATTTACAATATCCTTGCCGGTTATGCCGTTGCCCGCGTGCTCGGCTATGACTTCGCCGGCGTTGACACCCGCTCCATCCAGTTCACCAGTGCCCCGATGCGCGGCCAGGTGGAAATGATCGGCGGCGTGAATTTCATCGCCGACTGTTACAACGCCAACCCGGACTCGGTCAAGCTGGGCCTTCAGTCCCTCGCCAACGTACCCGGCACCGGCCGACGCGTCCTGATTCTTGGTGACATGCTGGAACTGGGGGAGAAGAGCGGATTCTATCATCGTGAAATCGGAACGATGCTCTCGTCTGTCCGTTTCGATCTGGCCCTATTGGTCGGCCCGATGTCTCTCCAGACTATGACCGCTGCGATTGATGCCGGCATTGCCGCACCAAAACTCAAACACTTCGCCGCCGCCGCTTCATGCGCTCAGCAGATTGCTGATCTGCTCAAACCCGGCGATCTGGTGTATGTCAAGGGATCACGCGGCGTTGGACTCGAAGTCATCCTGAACGCATTCCGCAAAGCGAAGGTGGTTGCCTGATGCTGTACCACCTGCTCGTCCCGCTCACTAAACATATCTCCGGACTGAACCTGTTCCGCTATATCACGTTCAGAACCGCCGGTGCAACGGTGACATCGATTCTCATCTGCCTCGTCCTTGGACCACTCATCATCAAATGGCTCAAGCGACATCAGATCGGCGAAAACATCAGGGAAGAGGGCCCCCAGAGCCACCAGAGCAAGAAGGGCACCCCGACCATGGGCGGCCTGATCATCCTGGCAGGCATCGTCATTCCGACTCTGCTCTGGGCCAACCTG
>JBATNE010000278.1:0-10102 GCA_049290195.1 Candidatus Zixiibacteriota bacterium | reverse complement strand
CCGTTGTCATTGAAGACATGAAACCCCGCAAGGGCAACACGCTTTATATCCGCGCGGTCATTTTGGTTGAACGCGACAGCCAGAAAGAGATCGTGATCGGCAAGAACGGCGCGGTCCTAAAGAAGATCGGTTCTGAGGCGCGCAAAGAATTGGAAGAACTTATCGAGCAGAAAGTATTTTTGGAGCTTTTTGTGAAGGCCGCCAAAAATTGGCGCGAAGATCACACGGTCTTAGAGCAGATGGGTTATGCATTCTAAAGTTCAGAGTTTCGCGCTGAGTGTTTCTCAGGTCCAGCGTTTGGAGAAATATGCCATAGAAACCGTCGGGATCCCTTCGGTCGTTTTAATGGACCGCGCCGGTGAGGCGGTTGCCCGCAGTGTTCAGCGGACGCTGGGCCGAACAAAAAATGTCAAGGCGGCCATTGTCTGCGGAGCCGGGAATAACGGCGGCGACGGATTTGTCATCGCCCGCGCCCTCACCGAAGCCGGCGTTCAGGTCAGCGTTTATTTCATCGGCCCGGTCGAGAAACTCTCCCACGATGCCCGACTCAACTATGACCGACTGCTCAAAGTCGGACCGGTCCCGGCCGAAATCACCTCGGCGCGCGATCTGCCTCTTATCGATGAATGCGACTGCGTGATCGATGCCGTTTTCGGAACCGGATTCGCCGGTGAACCGGAAGGACTCGCCGCAGAGTTGATCGAACACATTAATCTCTATGACACCGAAATCGTCGCGGTTGATCTCCCGTCTGGATTGAATGCGGATACCGGTTCATATATCCAGACTGTGGTCGCCGCCGACCGCACCTATACGCTTGGTCTTCCCAAGTATGGTCTGTTCGTCAGCCCCGGAAGAGAATTGGCCGGGTTGGTCGAAGTGGTCCCGATCGGCATTCCCGAAAACGTCATTGAAAAGATTTCGCTTCACTGTGAGCTCATTGATGATGAGCTCGTTGAAGAATTGCTGCCTGAGCGCAGACCCGACGGCCATAAAGGGGACTTTGGAAAACTGCTTATTCTGGCCGGCTCTACCGGTTACACCGGCGCCGCTGCGCTGACTTCTCTCGCTGCCGCACGCTCCGGATGCGGTCTGATCAAGCTGGGAACGCCCAGTAGTCTGCAACCGCTCATGGCGGAGAAGTTGACCGAAGTCATGCCGCTGCCGCTGCCCGATGTAGGGAAGAAGGGGCACCTCGCCCTCAGATCACTCGGCGAAATACGAAAGCTGATCAACCAGCATGATGCCGTTGCCCTTGGTCCGGGTCTTGGCCAACACCATGAAACGCTCGAACTCGTCCGTCGCCTGGTTCCGACTATCAACAAACCGATGGTCATCGATGCCGATGGTCTGAACGCATTTGAAAAGGCTCATGCTTCTCTGATAGACGACAATCGTGGCTTTCCGCTCGTGCTGACCCCACATCCGGGAGAATTTGCCCGACTTACCGGCAGAGAGGTACCAACCGATATTCATGCGCGAATAGATCTCGTGTCCAGTAGGTCGCGGGAGATGAAAGCGGTTATTGTGCTGAAGGGTAGCCCCACACTAATTGGCACCCCAAGCGGTGGCTGTTATCTCAATCCGACCGGCAATTCCGGTATGGCTCGCGGTGGATCGGGAGATGTCCTGACCGGGATGATTGGATCGTTTTTGGCTCAGGGATGTAAGCCGCTCGAAGCCGCTATCATCAGCGTCTATCTTCATGGTATAGCCGGAGATTTTGCCGCCGACACGCTCAGTGAGCGGGCCATGCTCGCGGGCGATATTATCGCATTTCTTCCGGCTGCCTTCAAATTCGTCGAAGACTAATCTTCGACCGGCCCTGTTTCCGTCAGCCCTCTTTCGAGCTTTTCCCGCGCTTTCCCTGAGGCGTCAAACCTGCCGAGTAATCCAACGAACTCGCCGTAGGTGACGACTTTCCCTTTCCCCGTCGCGTAGAGCGTCGCCGCGAACTGAGTCCACAAGCTGTCACCCAAAGCGAGACGGACCTGATTAAGGACGTATGGTCCTTTCGCATAGCACACCAGACCTTTCTCCCGAGTGTTTGGATAGTCAATAGTCAAAAGCGCTGCGTCACCGGCCGACCCGGCGACCTCTTTGTATTTCTGATAGCGAGCCGTCAATTGTCTTTCGAAAAGGTCACTTCCAGATATCTGTCGAACATAGAGCATACGCTCATAGTGCGGTATTGAGATGCAAAAGAACCAGAATCCGGGGGCAAGGAACTGCCCAAATGCCCCCGCCCCAAGCCATTGTTGAATCGTCACGAGATCCAGCGCCTCGGTTTCCCCTCTTGCAACAGCCTTAAGCGGTTCTGAACCGACCATGACCAGCCCGCTGCCAACATCGCTCCCGTCCATCCCTGGAATTTCGAGTACCGTATATGCAGTGTGCGGGTACGGGCCGATCGTGCTGCAGGCAAAATGCAGGACATCGGAAGTATGCTTGATTACTGCGGCTCGTTCACTGTCCGATAGAGTAGAGGAGATAAGTCTCACCAGGCCTTCGCCACTGTGCGGAGCTAGTGCATCGACAAATCTATCCCGGCGATACAGCACCAGTGCATTTTTGAAAATCGGAATGGCCGATTTCCAGCGATAGGTCGCTTCTGCCTGCAAACTATCTACTGCAACGAGGTCCCCACACGCTACCACCCCGAATTCCTTCGGAACCTGTACTTTCAGTTCAGTGGATACAACGTTATCAGGGATCATGGGATACCATCGATGCCCTCGATCCAGCAGAATCAGTACGGAATCTTCCGCCGCAAGGGGGACCGCGTAGACAAACCGTAACATTGTTGTACCTGCAATCCGCTGATTCTCAGTGGCGGTCACGATCAGGGTATCGACGCCCTTCCTCACGAATTTCACCGGTGAGTTCTTGCTGCTCTCTATGATAGAATCCAGTCGGTTCCTCGATGAAAACAAGAGCGTCAACTCATGATCGCCGGAGTCGATCTGCATGGTGACAATGTCCGTGACCGCCAGAAGATGGTTGGCCCGGTCGAACCGCACATCGAATTCAGATGTGGAAATGGAAGCGCAACGTGCCGAACCGGCTGCAAAGATCAATGCCAGGATTAGGACAATGCCTATCAGATGTTTCGATAGATTCATTCTCAGACCTCCCGGGATGTGTGAGCAAATTGTGCGAGCTGATTGTCAAATCTCGTCGATTGGGCGCAGTTACGCCCACTAAACATATAGTAGTGAGTCGACGTTATGAAAGGGGAAACTTCTGACGTCGGCCTGCTATCGATGAAGACCGACCGCCAATAGAAAGGGCTATCTCTCGACAGCCCTTTGACTTATCACGACCTGTGCGGTTGTGCACATTGGAGGCGCAAGTTCTTACGCCTCGTTCACCCCGTGGCACTTCTTGTATTTCTTGCCTGACCCGCACGGACAAGGATCATTGCGGCCGACTTTTGGCATGGTGCGGCGAATCGGTGCAACCGTCTCTTTGCCGGCCTGCGATGCAGCCGCCATCGGGTTGGCGCCACCCTGACCGGACGGATCCTCAGGCGGCGGTGCCGTCATCCCCATTCCGGTGGCGTCAGCTTTCGAAGTCACCATCGATGGTGTCCTGCGGGGAGCGGTGCGTGCCTGTTCCGCCACATTGACCTGGAGTTTGAATACGAGGTTGACCGCTTCCTTGTCGATCTCGTCAACCATCTTCTCAAACATGCTGAACGCTTCCTTCTTGTAAATGTCGATCGGCTTCCCCATACCGCCGTGATAGGCGCGGAGACCGATACCGGTCCGAAGCTCGTCCATCTCGGCGAGATGATCGCGCCAGAAGCGGTCGATAGTCGAAAGCACGGCATATCGCTCCAGTTGCCGCATGACCTGTTCGCCGTAGGCAGCTTCCTTCTGCGCGTAGATCAAATTGACCGCTTTGAGTACGTTTTCTTTCAGCGACTCGATCGTCAGCTTGGGAATATCTTCAGCGCGGAACTGCAGATTGAGCAGGTAGGTCCGGAGCAGGGCGTCGGTGAGTCCTTTGAGGTTCCAGTTTTCGGCGTAATCTTTCTCAGGGCAGAACTCTTCGAGATACTTGTCCAGTACCGTTTCGATCAACTCAACAACTTCGTCCTTGATCGAATCTCGTTCCAGCGCAGCAAGGCGACGCTCATAGATCCACTTGCGCTGGACATTCATCACGTCGTCGTATTCCAGCGTGTGCTTACGAATGGCAAAGTTCTGTGCTTCGACCTTCTTCTGTGCCCGTTCGATCGCCCGGGTGACCATCGCATGCGTGATCACTTCCCCTTCTTTCACCCCGAGCCGATCCATAATGGCACCCAGACGGTCACCGCCAAACAAACGCATCAGATCATCTTCGAGTGACAGGAAGAAGATCGATGATCCCGGATCCCCCTGACGTCCCGCGCGTCCACGCAGCTGACGGTCGATACGCCGCGACTCATGCCGCTCGGTACCCAGAATATGCAGACCGCCTTTTTCCACCACGCCCGCGCCGAGCTTGATGTCGGTACCGCGGCCTGCCATGTTGGTTGCGATCGTCACCGCACCTGCCTGACCGGCGCCGGCCACGATTTCAGCTTCCCGCTGGTGTTGTTTGGCATTGAGCACATTGTGCGGCACACCGGTCCGCTTCAGCATGCGGGAAAGGGTCTCGGATACTTCGACCGACACGGTTCCAACCAGAATCGGTTGTCCGGCGTTGTGGCGGGTGGTAATCTCTTCCACGATCGCATTATACTTTTCACGTCGAGTGCGGAAGATCTGGTCTTCTTCATCGGCACGAACACAAGTCTTGTTCGGCGGAATGACTGCCACATCCATTTTGTAAATTTCCCAGAATTCACCCGCTTCCGTCTCCGCTGTACCGGTCATACCGGCCAGCTTTTCGTACATACGGAAATAGTTCTGGAGCGTCACCGTGGCAAGGGTCTGGGTCTCAGCCTCAATACTGACCCCTTCTTTGGCTTCAATCGCCTGGTGAAGACCATCGGAATACCGCCGCCCGGCCAGAATACGACCGGTGAACTCATCGACTATGAGCACCTTTCCATCCTGAACGACATACTCGTTGTCCTTCTCATAGAGGGAGTAGGCGCGCAAGAGCTGGTTGATGGCGTGGACTTTTTCCGAACGCTCAGCGTGTACGCGATAGAATTCCTCGGTCCGCTTGTGCTTCTCTTCAGGCGTCAACGTCTCGTCTGCGTCCAGCTCCGCCAGCATCGTGTTCAGGTCCGGAATTTCAAACAGCTTCTGTTCGGCAGGGGAGAACATGGTGTTCCCGAGATCGGTCAGCGCGATCGTATGCTCGCGCTCATCGATATAGTAATACAGTGTGTCATCGATCTGATAAAGCTTCTTATCCCGCATGTAGGAAGATTCTACATCGGTGATCAGCTTCTTCATTCCGGTCTCTTTGAGCAGCTTGGATAACCGCTTGTTCTTCGGCGCGCCGCGCTGGGCCGACAACAGGAGCGTACCGGCTTCGAACTCGTTCTTCTGCGGTTCTTCTTCGAGCAGTTTCTCCGCTTTGGCAATCATATCGTTGACCAGCGTAGACTGCTTGCGCACCAGCGTGTCAACCACGCCCTTCATCTGGCGGTACCGGTCGTGGACATTGGTTTCTTCAACCAGCCCTGAAATAATGAGCGGCGTTCTGGCTTCGTCGATCAGGATCGAGTCGACTTCGTCGATGATCGCATAGAAGTATTTCCGGTGAACGCGATCCTCGGCTCTCTGCGCCATGTTGTCGCGCAGATAGTCAAAGCCGAATTCGTTGGCCGTACCGAACGTGATATCCTTGAGGTATTCCACCCGACGTTCGGCGTTGGACATCTGATTCTGAATCACACCGACCGTCAATCCCAGAAATTCGTAAATTCTCCCCATCCATTCACGGTCGCGTTTGGCCAGGTAATCGTTCACGGTGACGATGTGAATCCCATGTCCCGGAAGGGCATTGAGGTAGGTGGGAAGGGTCGCTACCAGCGTCTTTCCTTCACCGGTGGCCATTTCGGCGATCTTTCCTTCATGGAGCCGAATACCGCCCAGCAGCTGGACATCAAACGGCACCATCTCCCATGTCGTCGGTACCCCGACAACTTCCCAGGTCTTGCCGACATGACGGCGGCAGGCGTCCTTGACCACCGCAAACGCTTCTGTCAGAATGTCATCCAGCGTCTCGCCGTCGGTGAGCCGCTTACGAAACTCCGCAGTTTTGGCAATTAACTGCTCGTCCGAAAGGGAACTGAGCCCGGAGTAGAACTCGTTGATTTCGTCAACCAGCGGCTGGATCTTCTTGGCATCCCGTTCATGCTTGGTGCCGAATAGCTTAGTCAGAAAATTCATCTATTTTGCTTCCTCTTATGAGCCAGTAGGATAATAAATCCCACGCCCGGGGACAATTGTTCTCTTTTGAGCTTTGACACCGTGGCGGGAAATGGTAATTATACGGCAGTTCTTGTCAAACGGAGGTAGTAATGATTGATTACTTCGTTCGCTTGTTTCACCACGACCAGTGGGCCAATACCCGCCAACTCGATGTTCTTCCGGGGATTGTCGATGCTCAACCCAAAGCTCTTGCCGTTATGAGCCATATAATCATGGTCGAGCGGCTTTGGTTCCATCGCATCACCGGCCTCGGGATCAAGCCGGGACCGTGGGATCTCGTCCCGCTTCCGGAACTCAGACAACATAGCGCCGAAATAACCGCCGATTGGATCAAATTCCTGGGATCGAGCAACGATGCTGACCTGGATCACATGGTTTCCTATCACAATTTTAAGGGTGTTCTCTACCAGAATAGCGTGCGGGACATTGCCACCCAGACGATCAGTCACTCCAGCCATCATCGCGGCCAGATCAACCTGTTGATTCGCACCGCCGGCCAGGAACCGCCGCTGGTGGACTATATCGCCTTCGCCCGGCACGAATTTGAGTAGTCACCTTCGCTTGAATACGAGCCATCAAGTCCGTATCTTGATTCTGTGAATACGCGTCAGACAGGGATTGTTGTCGCGACCCGCGGGAAGACGTTCGATGTGCTTCTTGCCGATCGCCAGAGACTACGGTGCGAACTCCGCAAGAAAGTGAAGTACGCATCGGATAACACCACACCGGTGACGGTCGGCGATGATGTCATCGTGACTCCTGTCGATGATACTACCGGAGTCATCGATGAGCGCAAGGAGCGGCGCACCGCCTTCTTTAGACCCAACAAACGGCGCGACTCCGTCAAACAGGTTCTCGCTGCCAACCTCGACCAGTTGGCCATTGTGGCCTCGGTGATCTCCCCGTCTCTCAAGACCGGCCTGATCGACCGGTTTCTGATCGCCGCAGAATTGGGAAAACTCCGCCCGCTCATAATCATCAACAAGATTGATCTTGGCGAAGACGAGGATCTGGCGGAGAAGATTGAAGCCTATCGCAAGCTGGAATGCGGTATCGTTGCCGTCTCGGCCAAAACCGGGCAGGGGATGGCGGAACTGGAAACCCACCTCCGAGACCATCGGTCAATTTTTGTTGGCCATTCCGGTGTCGGAAAATCAACTCTACTCAACTACCTGATCCCCGGTCTGTTCATTAAGACCCAAGATGTCTCTGCGTACTCAAATCGAGGCACCCATGCCACTACCGCTATCGAACTCTATGAATTGCCCGGAGGCGGGTTCGGCGTTGACTCCCCGGGGCTCAAAGTCCTTGGACTCTGGGAAGTAGACAAAGAGGTGCTGCCGGATTATTACTCGGATTTCCGCCCCTTTGCCGGCCAGTGCCGCTTCCAGCCCTGCAGCCACACCCATGAACCGGGATGCTCCGTGAAAGCGGCCGTGGAGGCCGGAGAAATCGCCCGTTTCCGCTACGATAACTACGTGCTTATCGGCAGCACGCTGGACGACGATTTCTAGGGTAAGCTTAAGAATTCCACAAAGTTACCGATAATATCCGTATTCATATGGCGACTAAAGGAAACAACGTAGAATTTCGCGTCGGAGTCATCGTCATCCTCGGAGTGGCGATCCTTCTGGGGTCCCTTTATTGGCTTCAGGGGTACAAACTCGAACGCAATGCCCAGCGCATACATGTCCTCTTTGGGGATGTCGGTTCTCTGGCAATAGGGGATCGAGTTTCCGTTTCCGGTGTTCATAAAGGTAAGGTCAATGACCTGCAACTGACACCGGGAGGAGTCAACGTAGAGATCCTCCTGTACAAAGATGTCCATTTGAGCAAGGATGCCCGTTTCGTGATCAAAAATCTCGGTGTAATGGGGGAACGATTCATCGCCATCGAACAGGGCAAGAGCGACCTGCCGTTTGACACCGCTTCGGTCGTCCATGGCCAGTACGATACCGGGCTTCCCGAAGTCATGGGCCTTCTCGGCGAGATGATTGTCGAACTGCGTGAGATGGTCGGTTCGTTCAAGCGGACAGTGGCCTCTGATTCCACGTTGGACAAATTCAACCGAACCGCGGCCAATCTTGAGACGATTTCCAACTCGGTCGCGGAATTTATGGAGAAGAATCGCGGCAAGTTTGACTCCACCAGCCAGAATTTCCTGGATGCGTCTCGCCGTCTCAACCGGATGCTTTCCTCCAACGAAGGGAAGGTCGATTCCATCATGCACCGCGCCGACCGCGCCAGTGCGAAGCTCGAAATATTCACCAATCGAATGGACAGCCTCTCGATATCCATCAAAGAATTCGCGGATATACTGGTTAACAACGATGGCACTCTGCAAATGCTGGTGCAGGATCGGACCCTCTATGACGATCTCCGCAAGACATCGAAAAATCTCGATGATCTCATCAGCGATATCCGAACGAATCCGCGCAAATATATCAATCTGAAAGTGGAGTTATTCTAGGCCATGGCAAAATTCAAGCTGGCTTTCGGCATACATAACCACCAGCCGGTGGGGAATTTCGATTCCGTTTTTCAACAGGCGCACAAAGACTCCTATGAACCGTTCCTGAAACTGCTTGAGAACTATCCGGAACTGCGGATATCACTCCACCAGTCCGGAATTCTCTGGTCATGGCAACAGACTCACCGTCCGGAGTATTTCGACCTCGTAAGAAAACTGGTCGATCGCGGGCAGATAGAGCTGCTCACCGGCGGCTTCTACGAACCGATCCTGACCTCCATTCCGGCGCGGGATGTTCTCGGCCAGATCGATATGCTGACGCAGTACCTGAAATTCCAGTTTGATGCCGATGCTACCGGCCTCTGGCTCACCGAACGAGTATGGGAGCCGCACCTTCCGCAAATTCTCAATCAGGCCGGAGTCAAATTCCTTCCGGTCGATGACACCCATTTCATCTTTGCCGGACTTCAACTCGAAGAATTGTCCGGTCCGTTCGTAACCGAGCATGAGGGCGCCACCGTCACCCTTCTCCCGATTCAGAAAAAGCTCCGCTACCTGATTCCGTTCGGTACGGTCGAGGAAGTGATCGCCGAATTGCGGCGCCAGGCCAATCTCAATCCGTCCGGAATGGCGGTCTATGCCGATGACGGCGAAAAATTCGGTGTCTGGCCCAACACCCACAAACACTGTTTCGATGACGGTTGGCTCGCACAATTCTTTACGGCACTTCAGAAGAACAGCGACTGGCTCGAAGTGGTCCCGCTGGGTCGAACCGCCGAATTGCCGGCGATCGGCCGCGTCTATATTCCCTCCGCGTCGTACGAAGAGATGCTGCATTGGGCGCTCCCGCCGCGCGCCTTCGTCGATTACGAGCAGTTTGAGAAATATCTCAAAGATGAGGGGAAAATCGAGCAGTGGGGGCGGTTCGTACGAGGCAGCCACTGGCGCGCGTTTCTGGCCAAGTACGATGAATCCAACCTGATGCAGAAGAAGATGCTCTCGGTCTCAAAGAAACTCCAGGAACTGGAGTCGGCTCGCATGGCCTCCTCCGATCGCATTGCCCAGATCAGGGACAAGCTCTATGCCTCGCAGTGTAACTGCCCGTATTGGCACGGTGTCTTTGGAGGGCTGTACCTTCCGCACATCCGTCAGGCTGTCTATGGCAATATGGTTGAAGCCGAGCACCTGATCAGACAGGCGACCGGCGCCTCTGGCGTCCAGATGGACGCTGTCGACTACGATGGTGACGGAC
>JBATNE010000277.1:0-2916 GCA_049290195.1 Candidatus Zixiibacteriota bacterium | reverse complement strand
GCCTAAAGGCGTCCAAGGACTTGCTGCGCAATATCCGGGCTTTCCACGGGGTCGGCTGTAACGACTGCGGCGGGACCGGGAAATCGGGTCGAATCGGCGTCTATGAAGTGCTCCCAATCACGCCTAGTATTGAAGCGATGATTCTCCAGAAGGAATCAGATACAGAACTTCGCCGGGTAGCCATCGAAGAGGGGATGTACAGTCTTCGTATGTCCGCTATCGAGAAGATGAAAATCGGCATGATTTCGATTGAAGAAGTGTTCGCGGTGACCACCGGCTCGTAATTCTTTCGTTTCTCCACTCCCCTGTCCTTCAACCACTTATCCATCCAAACCGGGAACTTTCCGGTCAAGTTTCGGCCGCTGACGCCGATATAGGGAGAGAAGATATTCTAGCAAATAAATAGCCCCGTTCGGCCAGGAGAAATCGATATATGATGCTTCGTGACCTTCTTGAACAAATGGTGAAGATGGGGGCATCCGATCTTCATCTCACTGTAGGCTCGCCGCCGGTTGTCCGTGTGGACGGCAAGTTGCAGCGCATGACGCAGCACGAAATGTTGAACGGCGAAGTAATCAAGAAGATCGCCTATTCGATGCTTAACGACAAACAGAAGCTCAAATTCGAGCAGAACTCCGAGTTGGATCTTTCGTTTGGCGTGGAGAATTTGAGCCGATTCCGCTGCAATATGTTCATGCAGCGCGGCAATGTGGCGGTGGCTATTCGACAGATTCCGTACAACGTGCGGTCGTTCGAAGAACTCGGATTGCCGAAAGTGATCTGCGAATTTTCCAAACTCCCGCGCGGTCTTGTGCTGGTCACCGGCCCGACCGGGTCGGGAAAATCCACGACGCTCGCGGCGGTTATCGACAAGATCAACAAAGAGCGTCCGGTGCACATCATCACGGTGGAAGATCCGATCGAATATTTGCATCGCCATCAAATGGCGCTGGTGAACCAGCGCGAAGTGTACGCCGACACGCAGTCATTCGCACAGGCGCTGAAGTACGCGCTTCGTGAAGACCCCGATGTAGTGCTGGTCGGAGAAATGCGCGATCTGGAGACGATCGAAGCGGCGCTGTCGATTTCGGAAACCGGTCACCTTGCGTTTGCGACCCTGCACACGAATTCGTGCGCAGAAACGATCAACCGTATTGTGGATGTTTTCCCGACCAACCAGCAGGAGCAGATTCGCGTGAACCTGTCGTTCACGCTGCAGGCGGTGGTATCGCAGACGCTGATTCCCAAGGTGGGTGGGGGCCGCGTGATGGCGCTTGAGATCATGATCGCCACGCCGGCGATTCGCGCCATTATCCGCGACGACAAAGTGCACCAGCTGTATTCGATGATTCAGTCGGGACAGAAATACGGAATGAAGACGATGAATCAGTCTCTGGCCGATTTGTATACGGCCGGAAAGATCACGATAAATGACGCCATGAGTTATAGCGGTAATACTGCCGAGCTGGGTGAAATGTTGTCGCGTAACAAGCAGCCCGCCTATAGTTGATGAGAGTGAACAGGACGAGAAAGGATAATTGCTATGCCGGTTTTTGAATACAAGGGCAAGACCTTAGCCGGTGCGCAGGTGCAGGGGGCGATGAAAGCCCAGACCCGGGAAGAGTTGGAACGGGTTCTGAGGCAGAATCGTATTCTGGTCACCTCGATCAACAAGAAGGCTGCGGAGATCCAGATCAAATTCGGAACCGGAGTCAAGAAGGTTGAGATTTCCCGGTTTACGCGTCAGTTCGCGACCATGATCGGCGCCGGTCTTCCGATGGTCCAGTGTCTGGAAATTCTGTCGTCGCAGACGGAGAGCAAGGAATTCGCGAAGATCATCGCCCAGGTGCGCGACAGTGTTCAGAGCGGATCGACCCTGTCTGAAGCGCTGGCCCGTCATCCGAAAGTGTTCGATCAATTGTACTGCAACATGGTCGAAGCGGGTGAAGTCGGCGGTGCGCTGGACGCCATTTTGATTCGTCTGGCGATCTACCGTGAAAAGGCCGACAAGCTGGTGCGCAAGGTGAAGGGTGCGATGATGTACCCGGCCGTTATTTGCGTGGTGGCTACCGGCGTGACGATTGCGATGTTGACGTTTATCGTGCCGGTGTTTGCCGGCATGTTCAAGGGAGTCGGTTCGGAACTTCCGGGTCCGACCCAGGCCGTGCTGGATATTTCCAATTTCCTCAAGTCCAACTACATCTATATGCTGGTTGGCATTATTGGTCTCGCGGTCGCTCTGTTCTGGTGGAAGAAGACGCCGCAGGGGGCCCTTCAGCTGGACAAACTGCTGCTAAGGACGCCGGTACTCGGTACGCTGGTGCGGAAGTCATCGGTGGCCCGATTTACCCGTACCCTGAGTACGCTTCTGGCGTCGGGTGTCTCGATTCTCGAGGCGCTGGAAATCACAGCGAAGACTTCGGGTAACCTGGTTGTGGCCAACGCCATTAACAAGTCGGTGCTGGCGATTGCCGAGGGTGAGACGATTACGGCTCCGCTCAAGGAGACCGGAGTGTTTCCTCCGATGGTTATCCAGATGATCGGCGTGGGTGAGAAGACCGGCGGCCTGGACGACATGCTTGGGAAGATCGCGGATTTCTACGATGAAGAAGTCAATGACGCGGTAACGGCGCTGACGTCGATTATCGAGCCGGTGATTATCGTATTCATGGGCGCGGTCATTGGCGGTATTTTGATCGCTATGTATCTGCCGATGTTCGACATTATCGGCAAGATCGGATAAGGGAACGGCAGCGACCGCTCCTCTGCGAACAGGGGAGTGGTTGGATGCTGAAACCGAGGATGGAGATGAAAGCGGCGCCCCAGGGGCGCCGCTTGTGATTATGCAGCAACAGGAACGACAGAAGCGGCTCGAGTGGTTCTTACCGCTTCGGCTGGCCACCTACGTCATATTGA
>JBATNE010000276.1:0-3386 GCA_049290195.1 Candidatus Zixiibacteriota bacterium | reverse complement strand
GTGTGTATTTTTTGACTTGTGTGTGGCACCAACACGGTCTTTGGAGTGTTTAATAGTAGTAGTGTAAAGAAAGGACTCCTCTTATGAAGTACCTCGTGACTGCGGCAATAGCCGCTCTTCTCGTTTCGGGCTGTGCGAGCAAGAATTTCGTACAGGAACAGGTGTCAGGGGCCGAATCTCGTCAGGCCGCCAAAGTGGCCGAAGTGTCCGCAAAAGCCGATGCCAATGCTGCGGAAATCCAGAAACTCCAAACCCTGCAAATTGAGCTGTCCAAAAAGACTGATCTTGCGCTCAACAAAGTCAGCGGCTTTGAGAATTATAAGATTCTCTGGGAAGGGGAAGTCTCGTTCGGTTTCGATAAGTATGAACTCGACCCCGTAGCCCAGCAGGTTCTGGGAGAAGCGGGTGAAAAGTTGAATACCGAACCGCGCTCGATTGTTGAAATCTCCGGCTTTACCGATCAGGTTGGCTCGCGGGATTACAACTACATTCTCGGACAGCGCCGAGCCGATGCTGCCAAGCGGTATCTTTTCGAAAAGTACGGTGTCGGGCTCTTCAGAACGTTCACTGTCTCATGGGGTAAAGACCATGCGACTGCAGGTTCGACCGACAACAAGCGCACCGGGGCGAAGAATCGTCGCGTGACGCTCAAGGTCTGGGGACCGGTTACCAACACGGCCGATGTAACGCCGGCCACCAACTAGAAGCAGAAGCCAACATCTGCGAGACAGGGGCTGCCTCTCCATGAGGCGGCCTCGTTCTTTTTGTGGCGATTCCGAACGCTATTTGACCTTGAATTCGATTCCGGTCGTCTCGAACCGGGCTCGGACCGTAATCGTGTCCATTGATATCGCACCGGTCTCGGCCGGTAGATAGGGCCAGACTGATCCCAGATCACGAATGTGATTTCCATTGCTGTCCAAATACCCGCTGAGCAGGTATTTGCCGGCAGGCAGACTGACGTCAAATTGGCGGCGCGCAAATGTTCTCACCAGATCATACTTCCCGCCTACTTCATGGAATTTGAGCACAAGGGGTGCTTTTGCCCGTTCGGCATAGTCCACAGAAATAGTTCCGGAAACTGATCCCAGCGAATCTGGATTGATTGTCGCGAATTTGAAAATCAGTGTCGAATCCGCACACTTGTTTCCTGCAAGATCATATAGTGAAGAATCCGCAATCCTGAGTTCAAATTGACTGCCGGCCGGGAGTGGCTGCGTTGTTATGTCGAAATGGAACGGATCGCGCCACTGCCTCTGCATTGGAATTTCCACGCTTCCCGGCACGCGGTTGAAGGTAATCCATCCCTCTTTCATTCTGATCGTATCAAGCGGCTCGGATACAACCAACCTGAGTTGGACATCCTCTGCAAAGACGGGGCGCTGTCCAGCAGGCTGGAAGGAAACCACTGAAGGACTCTCCTTGTCTGTTCCCCCCTTGGCCACAAAAGAAGCCATCTCCATGGGTCGAAGCAGCGAATCGTACGCGATATTCAAACTGTAGGCTGAATCGGAAAGGGGCGGCACTGAACAGGTCAGAGTGCTGGTGAGCGAATCATTTCGTTCCAGTAGCCCGGTCGGATAGATGTGACGCGAAGTGTCAGTGAGTGGCGCAATTCGTATGCGCTCCAGATTTGAAGCCAGTTGGTCCGTCCGAATTGGCTTACCAATTCGTATCCTGAGCAAGTGCTCTGATGTATAGGCTGCTGAAAGCACCTCGGGCCGGGCAGTATCAACCGCGCGGACGGCCAGCGAAAGGTCAGAGAAATCGCCGGCCCCGGTGAGGTCGAGCGGACGATCCGTCACTGCATACGATTCCGTCAACGGATTGAACTTTTCGTCACGATTCCGGTCGAGCCAGGCGATCAATTGAAACGGCCGCTTCGGGAGATTCCGAAACTCAAATTTCCCTTTGCCGTTCCCAAGGGCCATATAGGCTGGAGGTATTGAGTCATATCGCAGGCTGTCAAACGGTGCGGACACCGGATAGAGTCCCACCAGGGCACCAGCCGAAGCTGCTCCCAGAGCGGTTACCGTCCCGCCGATTCTACCCGAGTCCAGAGTCTGTCCTGTTGAGAAGGCGACAATTACTGCTGAATCAAGCCGGTTGTTGCGAAGATCAGTCACTGCTGAACTCACCTGGAGTACGTACGTCTGGTTTGATCGAAGCGTATCCGAAAGCGAAATGGTTAGTTGGTCGCCGTGCCAGCTGAGCTTTGGATCTTTGGCGGGCCGTGGTGAAATGAACACCTGGCGGCCAACACCTTCCTGCACCGGCTCCGAGAATAAGATTCGGATCTGAGTGCTGTGTGTGGCGACTTCAACCGCTCCATTGGCGGGCTGAGAAGAGATCAGCCGAGGAGCCGTCTTGTCAGGTTCTCCCCCGGACGGTCCGGCTACCTGAGCGCAGGAAATCACCAGCGCAACAAGCGCCACCAATGCAATGCCGGTCCCATAACTCGCCAAGCGCCCGTGCGTCATCTCTCGAGCTTTTCTTTCACCGATTTATTGGCCGGGTCGAGTTCAAGCGATTTGCGCCACGTGACGGTCGCCTTCTTCTTGTCCCCCTTTGCGTAATAGGCGTCGCCAAGGTGATCGAAAACAACCGGGTCCTTGACCGCTTCCGCCGCACGCTCCAGATATTTGATAGCAGGATCGAACTGATTCATTCGGTATAATACCCAGCCATAGCTGTCGAGATAGGCGGCATTGTCCGGCTCGAACTTGAGCGCCTTGTCGATAAGCTCCTTGGCCGAATCCAGTTTGATTCCTTTGTCGGCAAACATGAACCCAAGATAGTTGAGTGCCGGTGCATACTCCGGCCACTGAGTAAGAAGCTGCTGAAAGGTGGTAGTGGATGAATCAAACTGCCCCCAGCGTTCCTGGATCGACCCTACCGAATACCAGAGTCTTACCCGGCTGGAATCATCGCTGACTTTAGTCATTCCGGCACGAAACGTCGCAATTGCCCTTGCTGTGTCCTTGGCCTGGAGAAACGCAAACGCGAGATTGGTCCAGTTGGAAATGACGGTGTCTTCCAGTTCTACCAGACGGCCGAAGTTTTGTGATGCCAGCTGATACTGCTTCCTCTCCAGCCCGATTTGTCCCATGAAATAGTAGTCCGCCGCGACACCTTCACCATGTTCAATGATTTCCCTAAAGATCTTTTCAGATGCATCGAGGGAATCAAGTCGGAAGTAGATCATTCCGAGGCGACGACGATACCGCCCGTCAGCAGGACGAAGCTCAACAAGTTTCTTGGCATACGGCAATGCCGGTGCTACGGAATCTTTGCGGAGCCACAGTCCAAGCATCTGATAATTGAGATACGCGTTCTCCTTGTCGAGTTCGAGGCCCCGCTTGATGAGTGTATAGGAGGAATCAAGT
>JBATNE010000275.1:0-1835 GCA_049290195.1 Candidatus Zixiibacteriota bacterium | reverse complement strand
CCAGTAAGGAGTTTCTTAACGAGTCGATCTTCGACAACATCAGCAATATAACGATTGATGGAACGCACTCCAAAAGCCGGATCATAGCCGTTCGTCGCAATTGCCAAAACGACATCTGGAGGAAACGTGATCGAAATATTTTTGCTCGCTTTGAGGGAAGCAGCAAATGCTTGAAGTTTCAGCATCGTAACCTCTGCAATTTCATCCATCGTCAATGCGTTGAACAGAATTACTCCGTCAAAGCGATTGAGAAATTCAGGACGGAAGGTACGTTCATTGATAATTGACTGAATCAGCTCTTTTTCGAGATCCTGCATCGAGTGTCCTGCAGCAGTTGCCTGATGAATAGCCGCGGCTCCAGCATTGGAAGTTGCGATGATGATGAGATTGCGAAAGCTCACCCGATGTCCAAATGCATCGGTTACGAATCCCTCATCGAGAATCTGGAGAAAAAGATCAAGCACCTGCGGATGGGCTTTTTCAACTTCATCCAGTAGGAGAATGGAAAATGGATGTTCTTGGACAAGATTCGTGAGTCTCCCTGGGGTATCATCACCCTCCGTCCAGCCAATGAGATCACGGATTGCGTCCGCTGTTTGGAACTCGCTCATATCGAGCCGAACCATTTTCTCTTCGTTTCCGAAGTAGACAGCCGCCAAGGCTTTGGCCGTCTCTGTCTTTCCAACACCAGTAGGACCGAGAAAGAGAAAACTTCCGACAGGTCGCTTGTCATTTCCAAGTCCTGTGCGCGCTTTCCGAAAGGCTTCCGCCAACTGACGAACTGCCTCGTGCTGCCCAATGATCCGTTCATGGAGACGCTCCTCAAGATTGAGTAGTTTATTTTTCTCTTCTTCGCCGACTTCTCCTAAGGGGACTCCTGACTTAAGCGAGAGGAATGCATTCACGACGGATACATCCACAAATGGTCGGATAGGATTACGCTCCCAAAAAAGAAGTGTCTCCTCGGCAAGATCAATGGCTCGCTCTGGAAAAGGTGTCTCCCAATTATATCGCTCAGCCGCTCGGATTATTTCATCGAGTGCATCAAGAGTAAAAACGACTCTTTTCTTCTCGAGCGGTTCGAAATAATTTATCAAAATACTTCGTAGACTCTCAGGGAGAGGCTCCTCAAGTTGAATTGCTTCAAAATATTTCAATACCGAAACCTGAAGCCGGGTGAGCTCGTGAAAGGCTGCTGGTGTTGTGAGACCAATAATCCGACTTGATGGAAGCTCAAGAAATTCATGGAAGATCTCTCCCATTCGATAATCCCCATTCGGATTCAGATAGAGATCAATATTTTCAACAACGAGAATGATGTTTCCTGCTATGACTGCCTCGCTGAGAATAGTCCGCAACCAATCCTTTGGATCATTATTCGTTGCCTGTCCATCAGAGAGGACTTGACCAACATCGAGTGTCAAGACTCGAAACTTCGTGAGAGACGAATCTGTGAGTTCCTGTTCGCGAATTTTTTTTGCCAAAACATGAACGATTGTTTTTTTCCCAATACCTGGCTCACCAATCAGCATGACACTGTTCCCGCTTGGTCGACCAAGAGCCAAGAGTAAACGCTCCATGATTGTCTCGCGCCCAAAAGGGATACGGTGGGCATACTCTGTTCCATCAAATGCCGTAAAATCTCGAACATACCGATCGAGGCGTGGAGTATACCCGTAGATCCACTGCTCTCCTAGAGCGGGGGTGCGTTTCCAATTATTCCAATCTGTGGTCGAGAGTCGGGCTTCCTTTCGATCAGCAAACTCTCGCTCGAGATTACAAGCAAGGGCATAGGCTTCTGGTTTTATTCCTTGACGCTCGAGTGCCTGTGAGAT
>JBATNE010000274.1:0-6817 GCA_049290195.1 Candidatus Zixiibacteriota bacterium | reverse complement strand
TCGGGGGGGCTGCCGCAATCGAACGGTTATCTTCGATGAAATCCCTCACTATTACTGGCACCGTCAGCATTAACGGCCAGCCCGGAACATTCCGCGAGCAATTCTGTCCCCCAGATCGGCTCCTGCTCACTGTTGATCTTGGCTCCTACCGCGTGAGCCAGGGATACGATGGCAAGACTGCCTGGCAGACCGATATGAATGGCCATGCTTCTGAGATTACCGGTTTTGAAAAGAACGAGCTTGTCAAATCAGCCTACTTTGAATCAGCCGCCGATGTCCTGCCCCGAGCTGACGACGTAGAGAAGCTCTATGAAGGCGTAGTCTCCCGCGATGGTCAGGACTACCATCAGGTCGCCTTCGTCTTCTTCACGTCCGACACCGTGCGCATACTCTTCGATCTCAAAACGGCGTTACCGGCCGTTCGACTGGCCAATCTCGATAATACCCAAACCGTTTCCCAAGTGAGCCAATTCAAGTCGGTCAGCCATGTGTTGTTCCCGTTTAAGGCTGTCAGTACAGCGATTGGCGCGCCACTGACAGTGGTGTTCACCGCTGATTCCATTCACTTTGACCTTCCGGTCGACCAGTCAATATTTGCCCAGCCGGTGTCGATTGATCCGGCGGTTTATTTTCCGGCCGAATCCACGCGCGTAACGCTTCCAATCGACTACCGCAACGGCCATCTCTATATCACGGCGACCGTCAACGGTAAGCGGAAGGGGAAATTCATTCTCGACTCCGGCTGTTCCGCCAGCATTTTTCATGCACCGTTTATCGCATCGTTGGATTTGCCAAAATCCGGTGCCATGCCTGCCAAAGGAGTGGGTGGATTTGAATCGATCGAACTGCTCCAGACCGACTCCATAAGCATTGGGCCGGTGACGCTTTTCAAACAGATTGTCGGGGCGACAGATCTATCCAATATCGGGTCCGGAGATTCCTTGCCTTTCGCCGGCATTCTCGGATACGATTTTCTCTCCCGCTTTCCGCTCCTGATTGACTATCACGAAGAGACCCTTACGCTCTTCGATCCGGCTCACTTCACACCGCCAACCGGCGGTCACGAAATACCGTTCAGTTTGACCATGCAGGTCCCGACCGTTCAAGCCACAATATTCGATGCTTTGGGAGATTTCATCGTCGATCTCGGCAATGCTAACGGCCTGCTCTTGCATGATGCTTTCGTGAAAGCCGGCGACCTGCGCAAGAAACTCGGAGTCGACAGCCAATCCACTGACCGCTCGCTCGTCGGAGTAGGTGGAGGATTCTCCGGAGTCCGCACCACGATCGACCGCATCGAGCTCGAAGGATTCTCGATTGATTCAGTGTCTGCGATATTATCGAGCTCGAGCGGTGGGATGACCGGTTCCGCTGCTATTGCCGGCAACATCGGCAACGGCGTTCTCGAACGGTATCGACTCCTCTTTGATTACGCCCATCATCGCCTCATTTTCTACTAATTTGTCCACGCTGCTTCTGCTTGTCTCTGTAACTAGTTGTTGCGTAAGCAAATAACTGCACCTGAGGGTGAGCTTCACACACCTTATTATCTTGACACTCCACACGACCCGGAGTAATTTCATGGTACAGTGTGAATTGAGGTAAAATTATTATGAATATCGGAGTGCTCACCGGTGGAGGAGACTGCCCCGGTCTCAACGCCGTTGTACGAGCCATTGTGTACAAAGGGGCTAGCCGCCACGGATTTACGTATCAAGGAATCCATGAAGGCTGGAAAGGTCTGTTGGACGGTGGAACGGTTAAACCGCTGACTGTTGCCGATGTCGAAAATATTCTCCAGTTCGGCGGGACAATTCTCAAAACATCGCGATGCAACCCGCTCACCATGCCGGATGGCATCAAGCAGATCAAAGCCAATATACTGAAATACAAGATCGATGCCCTGATGGTGATCGGCGGAGTCGATACGCTTGGCGTGGCTGCCAAACTCCACACCGAAGGGGTCAAGCTGGTCGCCGTCCCCAAAACGATTGATAACAATGTGTGGGGAACTGACCGGACATTTGGTTTTGATACTGCCGTCAACGTTGCAACCGAGGCAATTGATCGAATTCGCACCACCGCCGAGGCCCACAACCGAATTTTCGTCGTCGAAGTCATGGGTCGCGATGCCGGATGGATCGCAATTGAGTCCGGAATTGCCGGTGGAGCGACAATGATTCTGATTCCGGAATTTCCCGTCGATGTCGACCGGGTGATTCAGAATGTCAAACATCGCCACGACCGCGGCGCGGAATTCTCCGTGATCGTCGTCGCTGAAGGCACCCGCCTGAAGATCAAAGGGGAAGAGCCCAAACAGGTTACTATCGATTCGGATATCGATGAATTCGGTCACGCCCGACTCGGCGGTGTCGCCGATCGACTGGCCGACCTGATTCGCAAAAACGCCGGCTACGATTGCCGCTCAGTAAGATTGGGACATATTCAAAGAGGCGGGAGCCCAAGCGCCTTTGATCGCGTTCTAGCTACTAGATATGGAATAGTGGCGGTGGAACTGGTCAGACTCGGAGAGTTCGGCAATATGGCGGCCCTGCAGGGAATGCGGATTGTCAGAGTGCCGCTGTCCGAAGTTGCCAAATCCACCAAGACGGTAGATCCGGAACTGTATCAGACAGCTGAGGTATTTTTTGGGTAAAAGACTACTCGCTTCGCTCCTCCTGATTTTTATCGCCGCCTCGTTGCATGCGCAAACCGCCCCGCTTACCAGGGAACAGGCATTCAATAAGAGCCACCAGGTCGGCGCCAGAATCGGCGTGTGGGGCAATCTCGGAGATAGACCGCCGGTCAGGGATTCATCTGCATCATACCAATTTGAGACCGATGTCAAAGGTGGCAGCTTCTACGCCGAAGGGTACGCCGCGTTTCGTATCTGGCGACCGCTCATGTTCGAAATCTCCCTCGGCATCGTCAACCGAGGCGATGTGACCATCGATGACCTTGACTTCGGATATTCTTACATCGGTAACCTGATTCTCTACCCCATGCAGGCCCGTCTCAAACTCTATCCGCTGGCCCGCAGCAATTCCTCGATCCAGCCGTACCTGATGGCTGGCGGCGGGATCATCCACGGGCGCAACAATATTCAATTTTCCAACGATTATTACGCTGAATTCAACGAACAATCCGCTACCACGGTCAATTTCACCCTCGGCGGGGGGCTGGATTTTCCTATTTCCCACCAAATAGGCCTTGATTTGAATGCCAATTATCTGCCGATACATTTCTCAAAGGAATTATTCGCGATTAAGAACTATAGCGCCTTGACTGTCACGGTTGGTGTCAAGTATCTGTACACCTCGAAGAAGAAGGATTCGGGCGCGCCAAGGAGGAACTAATGAAAGTCGGGATTAATGGTTTCGGTCGTATTGGAAGACTAGTACTTCGTGCCGCTCGCGGCACCGACCTGGAAATCGTGGGCATCAACGATATTACCGATGCCAAGACACTGGCCCATCTATTGAAATACGATTCGATCCATCGCCGCTGGCCCGGCGAAGTCGCGGTCGATGGTGACAACATTGTTGTCGACGGCAAGAAGATTCCTGTGTCCGCCGAAAAAGACCCGGCTAAACTGCCGTGGAAAGCGCTCGGCGCCGAGATTATTCTGGAGTGCACCGGCAAATTCACGACCAAAGAAGATGCTTCCAAGCACCTCACTGCCGGCGCTCGCAAGGTTCTTATTTCGGCTCCGGCCAAAGGACATGACGGCACCTTCATTCTCGGTGTCAACTCCCAGGATTACGACAAATCCAAACACCACATCATCTCGATCGGCTCCTGCACCACCAATTGTCTCGCTCCGGTCGCAAAAGTGCTGTTGGATAACTTTGGAATCCAGAAGGGATTCATGACCACCATCCATGCCTACACCGCCGACCAGCGCCTGCAGGATGCCCCGCACAAAGATCTCCGTCGCGCCCGTGCCGCTGCAATGTCCATGGTTCCCACCACGACCGGCGCCGCCAAGGCGATCTCCGAAGTCCTCCCGGTCATGAAGGGGAAACTCGATGGTCTTGCCATACGCGTTCCCACTCCAGACGCTTCGCTCGTTGACCTCGCCGTCATACTGGAAAAGGAAGCCACTGTCGAACAGATCAACGCCGCCTTCAAAAAGGCTGCCGCCTCTGATCCGCTCGGCCGTACCCTGGAATATTGCTCTGATCCCATCGTCTCCACGGACATCATTGGCAACCCCCATGGTTCCGTGTACGATTCTCTCATGACCTCTGCTCATGGCAATCTGGTCAAGATTTTCTCGTGGTACGATAACGAATGGGCGTTCTCCTGCCGCATGGTCGACATGCTGCGCATGATGTAAGGAGTTCACTGAACTATGAACAAAGTATCCGTACTCGATATCAATTTCCGCGGCCACAAAGTCCTCCTCCGGGTGGACTTCAACGTGCCGCTCGATGACAAACAGCAGATCACCGATGATCGCCGTATTCGCGAAGCCTTGCCGACGATCAAAAAGATCGCCGGCGACGGCGGCATTGTCATCGCCTGTTCCCATCTCGGTCGCCCCAAAGGGGGACCTGAGAAGAAGTACTCGCTGGCTCCCTGCGCCAAACATCTCAGCGAACTGCTCAGCAAGCCGGTTCAGTTCGCCGAAGATTGCATCGGCCCCGAAGCCGGCAATCTGGTCAACAAAGCCAAGCCCGGCGATGTCATCCTGCTTGAAAACCTCCGCTTCCATCCGGAGGAAGAAAAGAACGATCCGGAATTCGCCCGCAAACTCGCGTCACTGGGCGATATCTACGTGAATGATGCATTCGGTTCCGCTCACCGCGCTCACGCCTCCACCGAAGGTGTGACGCACTTCTTCAAGCAGTCCGTCGCAGGATTCCTGATGGAGAAGGAACTGCGCTATCTCGGCCAGGCCCTGAGCAATCCGAAACGGCCGTTCGCGGCCGTGCTCGGCGGCGCCAAAATTTCCGGCAAGATCGACGTCATCAAGTCCCTCTTCGATAAGGTAGATATCCTCGTCATCGGTGGCGGCATGGTCTTCACTTTTGCCAAAGCCATGGGATATGAAATCGGTGACTCGCTTCTCGAAGCCGACAAAGTCGAGCTCGCCCGCGAAACCATCGCTCGCGCGCAGACATCGAAAATGAAGCTGATATTCCCGACCGATGCCGTTATCGCCTCGGAAATCAGCGATACCGCCCAGACCAAAGTCGTCCCGATCGACAAGATCCCGGCCGGCATGAAAGGGCTCGATATCGGTCCGGACTCAATCCGGATGTTCTCCGAAGTTCTTTCCACGGCCAAAACGATCGTTTGGAACGGCCCGATGGGTGTCTTTGAGCACAAGCCGTTCGCCCGCGGGACGCTGGAAATGGCCAAACTTCTGGCTGACCTTACCGCCAAAGGGGCCATTACGGTGGTCGGCGGGGGAGACTCCGCGGCAGCAGTGGCCGAAGCCGGTCTCGATGATCGCCTCACGCATGTCTCTACTGGTGGCGGAGCCTCGCTGGAATTCCTCGAAGGAAAAGTCCTTCCCGGCGTTGCGGCTCTTACCGATGCCCACAAGGTAGAAGCCGTCTGATATGCGAAGGAAAGTAATTGCCGGAAACTGGAAAATGAACGGGACCATCGCCGAAACCGAGGCGTTGGTCTCTGCTCTGTTAGCCGGGACATCCAAGGCGGCCAAGGCCGAGATCGTCATTTGTCCCCCCTATACAGCCCTCTACCGGGCCAACCAACTCCTGAAAGGGTCCCATATCTTCTTGGGAGGTCAGGAGATGTCTGACCAGCCCCGGGGGGCCTACACGGGCGATATCTCATCGGAGCTGCTCTTGACAGTAGGGGTAACCTACGTTATACTTGGCCACTCGGAACGTCGGCAGTACCACGCTGAGACTGACCAGAAGATCAACGCCAAAGCCAAAGTCGGGCTGGCATCGGGACTTATCCCGATTATTTGTGTCGGTGAGACCCTCGCCGAGCGCGAATCCGGCCGAACGGAAGCGGTGATCGGGACGCAAATCGATGGTACGCTGGCGGGCTTTTCGTCTGAGATGATTGCCACTGCGATCATCGCCTACGAACCGGTCTGGGCAATCGGCACTGGTCGCACGGCGACCCCGGAAATGGCTCAGGATGTGCATCGGTTTATCCGCACCAGGATCGCCGGTATACATCAATCCGCCGCTGAGAAGGTGAGAATCCTGTATGGAGGATCGGTCAAAGCGGATAACGCCGAAGGGTTGTTGAACCGGCCCGACATCGACGGCGCCCTGGTGGGCGGAGCGTCGCTGAAGGCCGATGATTTCATCGCGATTATAAACGCTGCTTGAGCGGAGGTTAGTACATTGTTTTCAGTTTTCGTCGTCTTCCATGTCCTCGTCTGCTTCTCATTGATTGCCGTTGTTTTGATGCAGTCAAGTAAGGGAGAAGGACTCGCCGGATCGTCATTCGCCGGAGGCGTCTCAGGCGCCGTATTCGGCGGACGTGGCGTCGCTTCATTTCTGTCCAAAGCGACCACCGCTCTGGCTATCGTTTTCTTTCTGAGCTGTGCTACCCTGTCATGGATGTCGGCCGGTCGGTCCGGAACAGCTTCGACATCGACCGGGACCACCGAATCTGCCGTGACGCGTCAGGCCCAGGAGCAGATGCAGCGCCAGGCTCAGCAGCAGCAAGGATTGCCTACCGACACTTCCAAAGCCGGTCAGATGCCTGTGCAGGTGACCCCCGGTTCCGAGCAGCCGACCAGCACCGACAAGAAGTAAGGTCGATCTGTGAAATTTCGCGGAAGTGGTGAAATTGGTAGACACGCTATCTTGAGGGGGTAGTG
>JBATNE010000273.1:0-9463 GCA_049290195.1 Candidatus Zixiibacteriota bacterium | reverse complement strand
CGATTCATCCAGATGGAAGATGAAATCGCTTCGATCGCGGCAATCATTGGAGCCTCAGTTTCCGGGCTCAAATCCATGACCGCTACATCGGGTCCCGGTTTTTCGCTCATGGCGGAGAATCTGGGCTATGCGTTCATAACGGAAACGCCATGCGTGATCATCAATGTCCAGCGCGGTGGACCATCCACCGGCCTTCCCACCAAAGTCAGTCAGTCCGATACCATGCAGGCCCGTTGGGGAACGCACGGTGACTATGTGGCGATCGCAGTGGCTCCGGCATCGGTTGGCGATACGATTACTGAGACTATTCGTGCTTTCAATCTTGCCGAACGATTCCGCACTCCAGTGACCATTCTTTTGGATGAAGTGATCGGCCACATGCGTGAAATGGTAACTCTGCCCGAGCCGGGGGAGTATCCGATCTTTAATCGCGTCAAGCCGACCGATCCACCGGATGTCTTCGAGCCGTTCGCTATGACTTCCAATTACGTCTCACCAATGCCCGCCTATGGCGAAGGGTACCGTTACAATGTCACTGGTTTGACGCACGATACCATGGGCTTCTCGACCAACCGGGCCGATGAAATCGCCCCCAAGTTGGACAAGTTGAGAAACAAGATCGAGCTGTATACATCCGAAATAGAGAAACTCCGTGTCGACATGATGGATGACGCCGAAGTGGCGTTCATCGGTTATGGTACGGTGGCACGCACCGCCCTTCAGGCGGCGTCGATCGCCCGCAAAGCCGGCTACAAGATCGGCAACATTCAGTTGCAGACTGTCTGGCCCTTCCCGGACAAGACACTTGCCGACCTCTGTTCCAAATGCCGCAAGGTGATCGTCGCGGAATTGAATATGGGACAGCTCGTGCATGAAGTCCGCCGCGTTCTACCGCGAGATATAGAAATTCATACCTGTCAGCGCTATGACGGCGAGATCCTCACGCCGCACCAGTTGCTGGAGAAGCTTCAGGAGGTGCTGTGATGGCGACGACAGTAGTAGAGAAACAGAAATCTGACGTCATCCTGTCATATCTGCGCCCCCGGAAGAAATTCCCCTCAGTATGGTGCGCCGGATGCGGCAATGGCGTCGTCATGAGTGCCGTAATCAGAGCGATCGACCGGCTTGGCCTGGATCGCGACAAAGTCGCATTCGTGTCCGGCATCGGTTGCACCAGCCGCCTGCCGGTGTATTTGGACTTCAATTCATTACACACGACCCATGGCCGCGCCCTGGCCTTTGCTACCGGCGTGAAATTTGCCCAGCCGCATATGAAGGTGATCGTCATTACCGGCGATGGTGACTCGCTCGCTATCGGCGGCAACCACTTTATCCATGCCTGCCGCCGAAATATTGATATCACATGCATTTTGATCAATAACCACATTTATGGCATGACCGGTGGACAGGGGTCTCCGACCACACCGCCGATGTCGTTTTCCACTACGACTCCATACGGCAACGCCGAAAAGCCGTTTGATCCATGTGATCTGGCTCAGGCCGCAGGTGCCACTTTTGTTGGACGCCACACGGTCTACCATGCCGCCCAGCTGGAAAAGATGATCATGCAGGGAATCCAGCACAATGGATTCTCGCTGGTCGAGGCGATCTCCAATTGCCATACCTATTATGGCCGCCTTAACAAAGCCGGCGACGCCGTGGCGATGATGAAATCGTTCAAGGATAATATGGTTATGCTCCCCAAGGCGCTGGAACTGACTCCCGAGCAGAAGCGCGGCAAAATCGTCTGCGGCATTTTCAAAGAGGACAATGAACGCTCCGAGTTCTGTGATGAATATGCCCGCACCGTCGAGAACCTGAAAGGGAGGAAGTAGTCATGTCAGGTAAATTGCTTGATAAGATTCAGATTCCGACCGATCGGTACGAAGTCCGCCTGTCAGGTTCCGGGGGACAGGGGATGATCCTCGCCGCCGTGATTTTTGGCGAAGCGATCGGTGGCGGCGACGGACGCAATGTCACCCAGACGCAGTCCTATGGTCCTGAAGCCCGTGGCGGTGCCTCTAAAGCCGATGTCGTAATTTCATCGAATGAGATTTTCTATCCAAAGGCGATGAAACTTGACCTTCTTCTGGCGATGACCCAGGAAGCGCTGGATAAATACTACGAGGACTTGAAACCGGACGGGACATTGATTATTGATGATGTTCTGGTGACGCATGTCCCAACGGACAAGTACTATGGCTTGCCGTTCACTCGTCTGGCCCGCGAAGAAGCAGGTCAGGTGATGGTGGCCAACGTGATCGCGCTGGCGGCGATCGCCGGATTGACCGGCGTGGTCAGCCGCGAGTCCTTGACAGCTTCGGTTCTGGAGCGGGCTCCGCGCGGTACTGAAGACCGGAATAAACTGGCTGTGGAGATTGGATTCCGCGAAGCCGCGAAACTTAAGAAATAGAACTTCAAATTGGCAGGTTACATGAGCAGAACACTTCTGATGATAAAGCCGGACGCGACCGAGAGAAACCTGATCGGCCACGTCATTCGTCGAATCGAAGGAGCGCACTTCAAGATTGTCGCGCTTCGCATGGTGCGATTGACTGAAGCCGACGCCCGTCGCTTCTATGCCGTGCACCAGGGGAAGCCGTTTCTCGATGGTCTCGTGGCGTTCATGACGTCAGGCAACGCCGTTCCGATGGTCCTTGAAAAGGAAAACGCGGTCGAAGATACCCGCGCTCTCATTGGAGCGACCAATCCAGCCAAAGCCGCATGCGGGACTTTGCGCCAGGAAATCGGCGTCGACATTGAAAAGAACTCCGTCCATGCCTCTGATTCGGATGAAAACGCGCAGAAGGAGATAGCCTTCTTCTTTCCGGATTTGAAGTAGGATTAGAATAGACAGGAAGAACCGGACAGGACGGCTATGACAGCGGACCGTGACATTACTCTCAAGTACGGGACCGTGGATTGCCGTTTTTCCGTGCCGGCAAGCGTGACCGTGGATGAATTCTCGGCCTCGCGAGTCGAACGCCCGATTACTTTCGACCAATTCAAAGCTGATTTCGATAAATCCAACGGCCGGTCGTTTCTTGAAAGCGACCGGCTTTTGTTTGTCGTCAATGACGCCTACCGCCATACCCCCACCGAACTGGTTCTGGGTTGGCTGGAACAGCTGGCGCCGGGGGTTGTCGCACGGGCCCACTACATAATCGCCACCGGCTCTCATGAGCCTCCGACCGATGCTCAACTGAAGAAGATATTTGGCGCCCATCTGCCTGCAATCCGCACGCGGGTATCATGGCATGAAGCCACTGACGGCGGTTCAATGCACGGCATTGGCCGCGACGCATTCGGCCAGCAGGTCTTTGTCAATCGAGCCGTCTTGGAACACAAGTCGATC
The DNA here is from genome assembly GCA_049290195.1 of Candidatus Zixiibacteriota bacterium. GTDB lineage: Bacteria > Zixibacteria > MSB-5A5 > GN15 > FEB-12 > FEB-12. The sequence continues at coordinate 6,108 of JBATNE010000273.1, read as the reverse complement.
GTCGTGATCGGTTCTGTCGAACCGCACTACTTTGCCGGCTACACCGGCGGCCGCAAGTCAATTTTCCCGGGACTGATCGACCTTGCCACTATCGAGCGAAACCATAACCTGGCGAATTCCCTTGAAGCGCGGCCGCTTCGATTGCAGGGCAATCCGGTCAACACCCATCTTCAGTCATTGATGAAACTGGTGGACCTCTCGAAAATATTCTCAGTTCAGCTGGTGGCTGATTCTTCCGGTAGCATCGGCTCCGTTTTTTTCGGTCCCCTTGAGAATAGTTTCACCAGCGCAGTCGAATATGCAAGGCCCCTTTACGCTCGCCAGGTGCGTGAGAAGTACGATGTAGCATTGTGCGAAATCCTCCCGCCCCTCGACAAGAACCTCTATCAGGCCCAGAAAGGGCTTGAAAACTGCGAGGCCGGCGTCGCCGATGGCGGCGCTATAATAGTCGTCTCGCCGTGCGATGAGGGGATAGGGTCGACCTTCTTCTATGAACTGGCGTCACACTGGGATCGCGAGAAGAATGAACCTCATGACGGCGTCCTTCATTTCGGCTCTCACAAACTGGCACGGGTGAATCTCATGACGCGGCGAATCGATGTCCGTGTTCACTCCACTCTTCCGGCTGATAAAGTGCGAAAAGTATTCTACGAGCCGGCTGCTGATCTGGCCGGATTCGTGAACGATAAGATTCGGGCAAATAACCATTTACGACTGGCAGTCGTTCATGATGCCGGTCACACCGTATTGACAACATCTCAATAACATGTCTTACAAGAGAAGGTGAGGATATAATGAACAAGAAGATTGCCGTAATCGGCGCAGGGAATGTGGGAGCATCATGTGCTCTCTATCTGGCCGAGGCAAATTTTGCTGATGTCGTCCTGGTTGATATCGTCGATGGTATCCCGCAGGGAAAAGCTCTCGACCTGACCCAGGCCGGCCCGGTTCGTGGTTACAACGCCACCGTGACCGGTTCGAGCGACTACAAAGATATCGCCGGCGCTGATATCGTCGTGATGACTGCCGGTTTGGCTCGCAAACCCGGTATGACCCGCGAAGATCTCCTGACCAAGAATGCCGAAATCGTCGGCATGGCAGCCGAGAATATCAAAAAGTACGCCCCGAACTCTTTCGTGTTGGTCGTTTCCAATCCGCTGGATTTGATGACGTTCCATATGCAGAAGAAGACAGGATTCCCGACCAACCGCGTATTTGGTCAGGCCGGCGTTCTGGATTCCATCCGGTTCCGCGCTTTTATCGCGATGGAACTAGGCGTTGCTCAGACCGACGTTCAGGCTATGGTCCTCGGCGGCCACGGCGATACCATGGTCCCGCTTCCGCGCTACACGACCGTAGCCGGTATTCCGATTTCTGAACTGATTTCTGCCGAACGCATCAAAGCTATCTGCGATCGCACGGCCGATGGCGGCGGCGAAATCGTCCGTCTGCTCAAGACCGGCTCGGCGTTCTACGCTCCGGCTGCCGCTTCCGTCGATATGGTCCGCTCGCTCTTCAACGATGAAAAGCGCGTGCTGGCCGCTTCGGCGATGCTCACCGGTCAGTTCGGTATCAAAGACATCTACATTGGTGCACCGGTTGTGATCGGCGCCAAGGGTATTGAAAAGGTAATCGAGATCAAGTTGGACAAGGATGAACTGGCGGCCCTGCAGAAATCTGCTGCGACCTACAAAGAACATCTCAAGATCCTTGGCTACTAAGTGAGGAGTATATGGCCAAATACAAACATATCGCAATACCGGCCGATGGCGAGCCGGTCGTTATCAAGAATAAGAAGCTGGTGATTCCGAACCGGCCGATCATCCCCGTAATCGAAGGGGACGGCATAGGACGTGATATCATGAAAGCGACCCGCCGGGTTGTCGATGCCGCAGTCGAAAAAGCTTACGGCGGCAAAAAGAAAATCGCCTGGATGGATGTCTATGCCGGCGAACGTGCTCAGGAGCTGTACGGTGAATGGGCACCGCAGGAAACCTTTGATGCGATCAAGAAATACAACATAGCGCTCAAGGGTCCGCTCACTACGCCAATCGGCGGCGGGTTCCGCTCGTTAAACGTCACTCTGCGCCAGGTGCTGAACCTGTACGCCTGCGTACGCCCTGTACGCTGGTTCAAAGGTGTCGGTTCACCGGTCGTGCATCCGGAAAAACTGAACGTGACCATTTTCCGCGAGAATACCGAAGACGTCTACGCCGGTATCGAATGGAAGAAGGGCTCAGCCGAATGCAAAAAGGTCATCGGCTTCTTGAACAAGTCGATGAAGACCAAGATCCGTTTGGATTCCGGTATTGGTGTCAAGCCGATCTCCGTGACCGGTACCAAGCGTCTCGTTCGCAAAGCCATCCAGTTTGCGATCGACAAGAAGAAATCCTCCGTCACGCTCGTCCACAAGGGAAACATTATGAAGTTCACCGAAGGGGCATTCCGTGACTGGGGCTACGAACTGGCCAAGAAGGAATTCCGCAGCCAGATCGTGACCGAGGACGAAGTGTACGCCAAGTTCAACGGACAGGTGCCGGCCGGTAAGATTCTCATCAAGGATCGTATCGCCGACTCCATCTTCCAGCAGGTCCTCCTGCGCCCGGAAGAATACGATATCCTGGCCACACCGAACCTCAATGGTGACTATCTCTCCGACGCCTGCGCCGCGCAGGTCGGCGGACTCGGCATGGCGCCCGGCGCCAATATCGGCGACTATGTCGGCCTGTTCGAAGCTACCCATGGGACAGCTCCGAAATATGCTGACAAGGATATGGTGAACCCCGGTTCGCTGATGCTGTCCGCCGTACTGATGCTTCAGTACATGGGCTGGGACGAAGCCGCCGTTATGGTCGAGAAAGGTATCGAAAAGACGATTCAGCAGAAGACGGTAACGTACGATCTGGAACGTCAGATGCCGGGCGCGACCAAGGTGAGCACGTCGCAGTTTGCCACCAACATTATCAAGAATCTGTAAGCGAAATCACCGTGCGGGCAACCGCACTGTGACCAGCCGTTTGAATCAGGCAGGGGAAAGCCCCTGCCTCTTTTTTTGCCAGAATACTCAGGGGGAGACGCCAAATGAAAACGGAGACTGATGACCTGCTAGTCATTCAGTCTCCGTTCAAGTAGCTATCGATTGTCAGTTATCAGCGACGCTCTGCCGTTGGCGTATGCGGTACCGTCTCTTCGACAATGCGCTGCGTATCCATGGCGATCACCAATTCTTCGTTGGTCGGAATCACCAGCGTCTGAACTTTGGCTCCAGGAGCCGAAATGTTGACTTCCTTAGACACGGCACTCTTGTTCTTTTCCTGATCGATGCTGATCCCCAGATAATCCATATTCTCGCACGTGTGTGCGCGAACGATTGAAGAGTTTTCGCCGACACCGGCGGTGAAGATCAATGCATCCAGGCCATTCAGCGTCGCCATGTACGACCCAATGTACTTCTTGAGACGATAGCAGAAGACATCGAGCGCCAGCTTGGCGTTTTCATTCCCCTTGTTCGATGCATCGATTATTTCCCGCATGTCCGACGACACGCCAGAGATCCCGGCCAGTCCGGAATGCTTGTTCAGCATCGTATTTCCTTCGTGCAAGGACAACTCTTCGCGCGCCATGATGTGCAAAATGATAGCCGGATCGAGATCTCCTGACCGCGTGCCCATCAACAGACCTTCAAGGGGAGTGAATCCCATCGACGTATCAACCGAAATCCCACCATTGACCGCAGCAATCGATGCCCCGTTGCCAAGGTGAGCGGTGATCAATTTGAGCTTACTAAGTGGTTTGCCCAGCATCTCCGCGGCCCGATCGCATACATACTTGTGAGATGTTCCATGGAAACCATACCGGCGAATCCCATACCGTTTGTAGAAAACATATGGAATGCCATAAATGTACGCCTGCGGCGGCATGTTGCAATGAAACGCCGTATCAAACACCGCCACCTGAGGAATACCCGGTAGCGTCTTTTGGCAGGCATTGATACCGCGAATGTTGTGCGGGTTGTGAAGCGGCGCCAGCTCGATGAGCGACCTGAGCGCAGACATCAACTCGGTAGTGATCAGAACGGAGTCCTTGAATTCTTCACCGCCATGAACTACCCGGTGACCGACCGCATCGATCTCTGACTTGTCCTTTATCACGCCATGATTGGAGGAGAGGAGCATGGAGACCACGAACTCAGTCGCCACGATATGATCGAGAATCTCAGCCGAGACTTTGACCTCCGCACGATCCCACGGCTTGTGGGTCAGCACTGATTCGGACATGCCGATTCGCGAGACCAGTCCTTTGGCCAGACAAACGTGACTGGTGGTATCGATCAACTGGTATTTGACCGAAGATGATCCGCAATTGAGTACGAGTATCTTCATGGTTGAACCTCCGCGAGCGGCGTGACCTTCTTGTTGAGTCGATTCCCCTCGGCATCATATTCGAAGAAGCCCTTGCCGGACTTGACACCCAGGTGCCCGGCGCGAACGAGTTTGCGAAGCAGAGGACAGGGATTGTACTTATGATCCGATAGCTCGCCCAGAAGATTCATCATCCAGGACATGACCACGTCGAGCCCCATCATATCGGCAAGCGCCAGCGGTCCGACATTGAAGCCGAATCCCAACTTCATCGCTTCATCGATATCTTCCGCCGAGGCAACCCCTTCCATCAATACATGCATCGCTTCGTTTAGAAGCGGCACGATGATGCGCGTCGTCACATACCCCGGATATTCATTGACCGTAATCCACTTCTTCTCCAGCTGGTCAGCGAAATCGACAGCCTTCTTGAACGTGGCATCATCGGTCTTGAGCCCTTTGACGATTTCCACCAGCGGCACTTTGGTCACCGGATTCAGGAAATGCATCCCGATCACCCGCTCCGGACGAGCCGTGGCTTCGGCGATTTCGGAAATCGAAATGGTGGCGGTATTGGTCACATAGATCGCTTCCGGCCCGCAAATATTGTCGAGCTTCTCAAACAAAGCTCGCTTGCTGGCCAGATCTTCATACACCGCTTCGAGCACGATCTCGGCTTCTTCGGCCGTGGAGAGGTCCGAAGACGGGTAGATGCGCGCGAGAATCGCCTTCTTGTCAGACTTGGTCAGCCCCCAGCGCTTGATTTCTCGGTCTATTGACTCCGATATCCGTTTGACGCCGCGTTCCGCCAGCTTTGTAGTCCGGTCAATCAGGGTCACTTCCTGGCCGGCAGTGGCAATGGCTTCTGCCAACCCCTGACCCATGATTCCGGCTCCGAGGATTACTATTTTCGGTTTCGCCATACTATCTCAACTCTCATTAGTCATTGTGAAAAGTGTAACAATCACTCCGTCAACAGCCTTTAGTATAGTACATTCATATATCGGTGCAAGTCACAATTCAGTAAAGAGGTATAGATTCTCCATGACCGCTATTTTGGGCTCAAATTGCAGAGATTTGGGTATAAGATTATATCATTGTCCGGCGCTGGCAGGAATTGACGGGTAGTCCCTTTATGGCTATATTGTATCCGAGCGCTTGACCTAACGCCTAACGCATTGGGAGACAATATGTCCAGACTAACTTTCCGAATAGGTGCCTTGGCCCTGGCAGCCTTGTTCCTCGCGTCGTCCGCAGGAGCAGTTAATCGTGTCTCCAAAAGCCTCGGAGTTCTCGAAGTCCACGGCGGATACAGCTCCCCGACCGGGAAGATCGATCATGTCAGTAATAATGACTTCTATGACGAAGGCGTTAAGTACAATGTCCCAACCAAAGATGTTTTCAAGTCATCATTCACAATGGGGTTCTCGCTCGGCGTGGTGAAAAAGGGACACTGGTACACGTCGGTAGGGCTTGACTACACGCACATGCGGCTGAAAGACACCATCATCTTTCCCAATGGCTCCGGCTTCATCCTCTCCCCAAAGCCGAACTTCAATCACTTCGATCTTCGCCTCAATGCGAATTACCATTTCAGCGATATCGAACTGGCGAGTTTCACTCCCTACCTGGGGCTGGGAGTCGGAGGCGGTCTTACCACTCAGTCTTTGCGGGGCTATGCTTCCGAGACGGAGATCAATATCGGACTGGCGCTGAACTTCGGAGCCGAAGCAAAACTCTGGGAAGA
>JBATNE010000272.1:0-1532 GCA_049290195.1 Candidatus Zixiibacteriota bacterium | reverse complement strand
CCCCAGGCCGCACCCGCCTCGATGGTGGCCGGAGGCGCCTCCAGGATCGTGATGCCGGCCGGTGACGTGGTGGACGTGATGTGCAGGTCGTCGCCGCCGTCGGCCACATTGCCGACCGCGAAGTACTGGACGAACGAGACGCCGACGGAAGTGGTGCCCATCGGGAACGATCCACCGTTGGGGATGTCGGCCGAGACGTCCCCGCGGTGAGCGTCGATGTCGGGAGGTGTCCCCGCGGCAACCGTCGAGGCCATCGCGAGACCCCCGATCAGCACGAGCGGGAGGGCGAGCAAGGAAGTACGCCGCATGACGCTCACGCTCCCCGGCGAGCAGCGGTGCGCAGGCCACTACCGATGGCCACCAGGCCGAGGCCGGCGAAAACCAGCCACCACGGCGAAGTGCCCGTACCGGGCAGGTCGGTGGGGCCCTCGGGCGGCGTTACGCCGCAGTGCAACGAGAATGTGTACGTCGTGCCGTTCAGCACGTCGGGCAGCTTGATCGGGTACACGCCGGTCAGCGGCTCCTCATCGCCGTTCTCACAGACCACGGAGAACGACACGGGAAGGCCGCCGGCAGCCACCAGATCGTCGGGCTGGAAGCCGGGAACCCGCGGACCGTCCAGGCTCGACTGGGGCTCGCCGAACTTCAACGGCTGCTTCCCGAAGGTGTCGTTGAAGATGTGCAGCACGGCGGTCGCCCCGGGTGCGGCATACACCGCGCCGCCGGCGGGAACCGTCGTCCCGCTGCCATCGACGACCCGCATGTCCGGCGAACCCGAGGATGCGTTGGAGCAGGCGAGGTCGATCTCGTTGTAGCCCTCGTCGGGGTCGTCGGTGTTGAACGCGATGGTGCTGGTATAGGTGCCGGTCGCGTTGCATTGGATCAGCAGCACCGACGACGAACCCGCAGCGATCGCTGCCGCCATCGGCTGCACGAGCGTCAGCCCTCCGCTGGCATAGAAGTCGGTGACATGCAGCGTCGAGCCGGCAGCACCCTCGTTCGCGAACGTCAGCGCCACGGTGAATGGATTGCCCGGCGTGGTGGTGCCGAGAACGATGGACCCGCCGTTGGGCACGACGGCGGATGGCCAGCCGTAACGCACGGCGATCTCCGGTGGAGCGGCGGCGTGGACCGGAGCGTTGGAGACGAGGGTCATACCCATGGCGAGCACGGCGGCAGTGAGAAGGCGCATGCGCCGATTCTCCGCACCTTCGCGGCCCGTCGCTTGAGTACTGAGTACTCAGCCGGTTGGTGGCAGCTACCTACCACGTGAAGCGCGGATCAGGCAGGACGGGTGCCGTTCCTCACCGGCCACTACGGTGTCGGGCCATGGCCGACCTCCTCATCGGCGGGCAGATCGATCCCGCTCAACACGCCCGCACCGACAAGACCACCGCACTCCCCAGCGGCGACTTCACCACTCATGGAGTGATCGTCGGTATGACCGGCTCGGGCAAGACCGGTCTCGGCATCGTGCTCGTCGAGGAGGCCCTCTCGGCCGGGGTACCCGCCCTGCTCATCGATCCCAAGGG
>JBATNE010000271.1:0-13782 GCA_049290195.1 Candidatus Zixiibacteriota bacterium | reverse complement strand
GTCAGATACCCCACTAACAAACTCAAGTCTGCGAGGTCAACGATTCCCAGACCATTGACATTCCCGGTGGTGCCGACACAGCATGGAGGCGGATCGAGTGCTTTCGATCGAAGCGCGAAGTAGTCTATCGAAACGTTGGCGGTCGATGGCTTGACGTTTACTCGCTGCGATCCGGTCGCGACCTGCGCATTGCAGTCAAATCGGAGTACGCCCGGCGCGGTAATATTCCAGGTGACGATCGAGTCCTGCGTGCCGCTTACTACGATATTGAGCACTCCCGGGGCCGTCACCGACCTCACCACCGCCACCAGTTCCATGTCTGAATGCCAGGGCAAGAGCGAAGCAATGTTATAGGCATAGGTGATATCACTGGTGCCTCCCCACTGCTGCGGCAGACTGTCCAGCCGCATACCGGGCTGTTCGCAATTCGGAATAGTCATGGTTGCAAACGGCAGGTTTCCGAATTCCCCGGCGCTCAAGTCCCGGCCGCCAAACGAAAATCCGGGAAACGCATTCGGATTCGAGGAGGACGATGCGTACGGCTGATCGGTGAATCGCTCGATCAATATCGAGAACGGCTTGCTGTCTTCTTCGAGCCAGAAATTGGTTCGGTCGGTATCGCAGGTCATCACTCGTCGCGAGTTTCCGGCACTGTATCCGGCTGTCCCCGGAATGTTCCAGTTGAACACGCCGACTTTCCGTTTGACCACGACACTGCCGATCAGGGTGTCCTTGTAGGCGACGATATTCCCGGTCGCACTCGTATCTCCGGCGAAATTCACCGCCACCTGTCCACCCGATGGGGCACCATAGGAATGCCAGTAGGAACTGCCACCAAGCTGGGTGCGCGACCAGAGCCTTGGCCGTCCGGCAGTGGCTGAGAAGGTGGATAGGAGAGTGGATCGGGTGCTGTTCAGAACCGCCGTATCGGCGACAACTTTCAATCGAATGGAATCGGCGACCGACCCGACAGGATGGGCAATCAGCCAGCTCTTTGTCGATCCGAGCCAGCTCTGCCACGCCTGTTGCATTGAATCGAGATAACGGTGATACCCTACCGCCGCATCGCCGATTGCCCTGTCATAGGACTGGAAAAGCATCGTGCTGTCGGTAATCATCTTGAAGAACCGCGACTCGGTCTCCGGTGAATACGACAATCCATTTCCTGCCGCGGACTGGCAGTATACGATCGCGCCTTTTCCATTGAGTGACTTGAGCGAATCGCACAAGTCTCCGCCGAATGAGCCGGTCATGGTAATCTTGATCTCGGCGGCGCCGGAATCGATAAGCCTCTGCAGATGCGCCCGCATTGTCGCTGGGCTGATGGGAATTCCACTGAGAGTGAGGAACCCCGATGCACTTCCCTGCCCAAATAAATTCAAGTCGACTTTCGGCTGGTAGTTGTGCCGCTTGCAATTGCCGACCCGTTTGGATACTTCGATAAAGGTATTCGCGACATTCAAGGGAGTCAGGCTGTCCACGCGGTACTGCGGAACATAGCCGTAAGTTCGTGTCTTCCCCGCACCGTAGAGCCAGAAGGCGTTGTTCTCGCAGACATCGATACCGAGGCTGTTCAATTCGTTGAAATACCGCGCGTGATCGTTTTCTTCATTAACTCCGCCCCCCATGTAGATACCGTAATTGCAGGAATCACAACCGGACGCTGGTGAAGCAATTTTTGGACTCGGAATTTCGCCGCTATTTTCAGACTGCGGATAGGGGGCCGATTCCAGTATCGTGCTCCACATGGAGGGGAAGAATCGAATGATCATGCTGTCCGAGGGAGAAACTGGATGCGGGTCTCTCTCGGCATAGACATACCCGGTCACTTTAACCAGGTCGCCGATAAAGCTGGAATCTGGTTTGGGACCGACAAGCATCAATGATGATTTTGGCGGCATCGGCGTGTTGGCCATGAAATCAGAGTAGCGCGAGACCAGTTTTCCGTCCTGTTCGCCGGTGTAATATCCAAGGACATTGATGCGCGACCCGCCCAGAGCCGGCCACTGATCATGCAAAGCCTCGATTGTAGTAGTCACCGAATCCTCGGCACCGCAAAATACGGAATTGGAAAACCCGTCAATCCAGACCATCAGGTTTCCGGCACCCGGAGCATTGAAGAAGACATTCCATGGCGCCCAACTTCTCCGATACGCCCAGTTGACACATGGATTTCCCGGCACCTGGGTATCGAACAGCATCGATGGATACGGCGCCGCAGTCGATCCGTCGTATTCAATCGAAACGTAATACGGTCCGGTCACGCACACGGGGCTCGGCAAAGTCACAACACCGACATGCGGCGCTTTGAATTTTGAGGAATCAGCCAGGATGTGATAGGAGTAGAGCAGTTCCCCCGGGCCGCCGCAGGAATCAGCGGTTTTCATGCCATAGATTTGGACATTGAGCCCGACCGGCCACTGCACTCCGGTAAAGTGGTAAAGCGGAAATGAAATCCAATAGATCGACATCGGGTAATCCGGCGAACCGATGCAGTTCTCCGGGTTCACAAACGATGTATACCTGTCCCCGGCTTCGATAGCCGAATTGTACGCCATCGCCGTGCCATTGTTGTTCTTGAGCGAACAAACCGCCATGGCCGGCTTGGCCGAATAGCGATGAATCTCCATTGGGGAGGGCAGTTGTTCGATCGTTCCGGCCGAAACTGCCGAGCAGAGTGCGACCATTCCCAATGCCACCAGGCATACTATACGCAGAGCTGATTTTCTCATGTGATTTCCTGACCTCTATCGCCAATCACTGCCCGAACCGGGCTTCCATTCCGATGAGTACCGGTGGCGTTCGATCCGTTGCCACGTCTTTGTAAAATAATGCCGGACAGCCTTTTCGCCAAGAGGAAACGACAGGGATCTCGGCCCTAAACTGCCCAAAACTCGTCTACATTTCTCTACATTTTTTGGAGCATCCCGCCGTTTGGCCGATATATTTGGACAGGAGGTGGAGTATGACGTCCATAGACGCAATCATAAATCGCCAGCTCATGCGCTGGGAATTGGAACGTAACCGCGCTCTGGAAAATCCGTCCACCCCGCGGCCCCCGATCTTGCCAATCGTCACGATCAGCCGACAGACCGGAAGTCGCGGCTCTTATTTCGGATCACGTCTCGCCCAAAAACTCGGCTATCAACGACTGCATCGCGATGTGGTCGAGGCTATCACCCGAGAATCCGGCTATTTCAAGCGAGTCGTGGAATCGCTCGATGAACATGTCCGGTCATCTCTCGATGTTATGGTCGAGGGGTTCTTCTCCGGCCATGCGGTCGACAACGCCGACTATATCCGTAATCTCTCCAAAGTTGTCCTCTCCATGTCTGAACTTGGCGGCGTGATTCTGATGGGTCGAGGCGGCAATTTTATTCTGGGGATGAATCGCGGATTTCATATCCGGTTTGTCGCGCCGGTACAGAGTCGTATTGAGAATCTGGTCAAGTACTCGCAGTTTATAGAGCGACATGCGGCAGAGCGGATCAAGGAATCGGATCAAGAGCGGAAAGAGTTCATCAAGAAGTTATTCAATGCTGATATCGATGATCCTACTCGGTATGACATGGTGATCAATTCGGAGCGGATGGATGTTGAGGATCTGCTCGAAGTAGTTACGTTCGCGATCCGCGCCAAGATGAACAAGCTGAGTCATATGAGAGAGGATGGGGAGTGAGGAATTTGGAGAAACTACTAAATATTGTACATTATTCGCTCTATCGTTGGGACTATAGGTTCCACTTGTTGTTTCGTGAAGTGAATCCAGCACGCCTAATCCATGAGCTCCCCTTTCAGAAGGCATTATACAAGAGGAGGGGTATCGATGTTGACAAAGAGATAAATGAGGTCTTTCGGCGTCCAGATATTGGCATTAGCGTAATACGGTCCGGGGGTGTATTTGGTGCGCTAATGTTTTTTGTCTGTTTAGGTGTGGTGAACGCAATTTGGCGACTCGCCCAAGTTAATACTAGGCTTCCGGTATACCACTTTGTCGTTAGCATGATTGCAGGGTTTCTGATAGCTCACTACTTTGTGTGGAGGCGTGACAAATACCTGGGGTTTTTCAAAAAATTCGAGAAATGGTCCACCAAAGAAAGAAGAAAGTGGTACTTGGTGAGCCAGGCAATAATTGTCGCCATTTTGCTTTTTTGCTTAACGACTTTCCTGATATAATGACCATTTTCGCGTCTAGTAATCCATCGCTCTGGGACGAGTTTTTCTTTCTACCTTTTCATTGGCCCCGCTTGTCATCCTGAGCGTAGTCGAAGGATGACCGTGCTTCGTAGCTCGCCTCTCGTCTCCGCTCGAGGCGACGGCAAAAGCTTCGACCGTAGTCCTTTGGTTGACCCTGCTTGCTTCGTCGGTTCGAGCGGAGTCGAGAACCGACCAGTGTCTTTCGCATCTTCGGTTACTCCGCGTGCGTTGCGGCGAAAAATTGTGCCGAATGAAAGTTAAGATTGCTTCGTTGCCCCTCGCGCTGTGCGCGGGGACTGCCTCGCAATGACGCGAAACGGCGCGATCTCAGGCTGAACCGAGCAATGCACCTTGTCCCTCATCCGCCCTCTCCCCTATATTCCCCCATGCAGCCAACCCTAACAACATGAGCGTTACCATGCCCTGGACCAACCAAATCGATATCGCTATCACTGTCACCGATGAAAACGGCATCATTACCGAAATGAACCATGCCTCGATCAACGTTTTCGCCGCCGATGGGGGCGCGAAATTGATCGGCACCGATGTTCTCGCCTGTCATCCGGAACCATCGAAGACGATGCTGGCCGAGATGTACAAGAAGCATCAGCCGAACCATTACACGATTCAAAAGAACGGCCGTAAGAAGATCATCCACCAGCTGCCGTTGTTCGAGGGTTCAGTTTTTAAGGGGTATGTGGAAATTTCTATACCGATTCCGGATACTCTCCCGCATCACAATAGAGACTAGGCGGCACGTCCACGGTGGGACGTGCCCTACCGCATGGCCCATGTTAGTAGGTCGGGTTCCGGCGTCCCCACCGGGGACATAGAAACCCGACACTGGATTCGTGGCCCAACCCGATGTCGGGTTTCTCTTCCCGCTTGAAGCGGGATTCGGAACGCCGACCTACCCTTTGGTGAAATGGGGCACGTCTATCACCCCCCCCCCCCCCAATTCCTTGGACTTGCAACGCCATCAATAACTTAGGAGACTCGATACAATTCGTTCGCGGCATTCAAGTCTGACCGTTAGCGGGCCGATCCTATTCCTATAGCCCCCTAAGCAGCGGAGGAGTGAATGTCCAACTGGTACCACGCCAAAGATGGTGAACCGGTCGGCCCGTTTACGGACGAACAGTTCTTGAAGCTATACGAAGATGGCCAGATCAAGCGGGCCACCAAAGTCTGGAAAGAAGGAACCGAGGAATGGACCACGCTCGGCGCGAGTGATCTAATCCCGCGCACAAGCCGGGCGCCACGGATGTCGGCCGAATTCAATCGTCAACCGCAGTTGGTCGGGCAGTTTGGGTCGCTTCCGCAGGTGGCTACGCCGCAGTATATGGGGCAACCGGAATTCGCACCTCGACCACAGTCGACATCGACATTCAGATTGCCGTTCAACGATCTCGGCAGCGTCACCGGAACATTGAATACACTGCTCTATATCGCCGCCGGACTGGCCGCGATTGCGATGGTCTCCGATGCTCTGCAGTATCGCCTGCTTCATTCGTTTGCCTCGGGCACCATGGCTCAGGTGGACATGAAAGCAGCCGCCGACTCCAACGACAGCAGACAGGCGTTCATAAGAATTGCACAGATTCTGCTCTATGGCGGCATCGGGATCACATTCCTGTTCTGGGTGAATCAGGCGAATAAGAACCTTCGGGCTCTCGGCGCGGAACGCCTTCGCTTCACGTCCGGCTGGGCGGTCGGTTGGTGGTTCGTTCCGATCGCAAGTCTGGTCCGTCCGTATCAGATCATGGCGGAAATATCAAAGGGAAGTCAGGATCCCGAGCGATGGGAACTTCAGACCGCCGACACCCGGATCGGCCTGTGGTGGTTCGGCTTTCTGGCAATGGAGGTGTTTCGCGCGTTCGCTTACAGCTGGGGCGCGAATGCCACTACCCTGTCCCGTCTGAGCGCATCGACCGTAGTCTCGATACTGGCCAATATTGCCGCTGTCATCAGCGCCCTGTTGGCGGCGCAAATAATCGCCCATATCTGGTCCCATCAGCGGGCCCACCGATATAGCAGAAATGTCACGACCTCGGTGGCCATGGCGGTCCATAGCTAAGGCTGCCGCCATAAACAATCGGCGCACAGGCTTGCGTCGGGATAAAATATTCGGTTTATTATGTCCATGATAAAGACAGCTACGGTTACGACAGCACACAAGGCGACCTACGCCGAACCGATCAGACTCAAAGAAGGGGAATATGTCTCGATCGGTCCCGAAGATATCGACTACCCCGGTTGGATCTGGTGCACCGACAATTTCGGCACCTCCGGCTGGGTCCCCAAAGCAGTCCTCGACATCGCCGATGGCGCCGCGCATGCTTCGGCTCGCAAGGCGTATGACGCGATCGAACTGACAGTCACGGTCGGTGACCAACTTACTCTGATGGAAGAAGAATCGGAGTGGGTCTGGTGTGAGACGGCTGATGGTCGTCAGGGGTGGGTGCCGAAAAGCACATTCGAATAAAAAGAGGCTCCATCGGAGCCTCTTACTTCATTTCTACCTGATCTACCCTAATAATTAGAACTGTGATGTCCGCAACATCACCAGCGTGCAGGCCCGGACAACTTCGAATCCGGCTTCCTGGAGTTTGGCCATCAGCGGTTCATTCTCTGAACCGGGATTGAAGATAATCCGCCGCGGCTTCAGCCTGAGTATCCGATCCAGCTCCTTGTCGGAGATGTCCGGTCCGACATACATCGTGAGGGTGTCGACCGGTTCTTTGATGTCATCGAGAGACTTCAGCCCCGGGACACTGTCAACCGTATGTCCAGCCGGATGGACGGGAATCGGGACATGCCCGTACTCTTTAAGAAGGTGTACAGCCTTGAATGAGTAGCGATCTTCCTTTGGGGATGCCCCAAGGACGGCCACGCGAGAATGCTCTGTTGCTTTGGTCATAGTTTGCTCCTGCTATCTATAGAGAACATCGGCAGAACGGTCCAGTTCCGGCATCGCATCAAGGCTTGAGTATGGCGGTGAGGTTCTTCTTGAGATTGTCTTCAAGTTCCTTCTTGCCGCCGATCGTATTATCATAAAACAGGCAACGATAGCCAGCCACATCAAAAGGAAGTTGCTTTCCCCGCTCAGCCAAGAGAATAGTAGGCTTATGAAGCGCATGAGCATAGCCAAGCTCATAGAACACGTTTTGATTCTGGGGTGTTACATCGGCGATCACTATACTCGCTTCTGAAATACCTCTCTGAATATCAGCAAGTATGAATCCCGGACCGTATACTTCCCCTACATGGTAAGCGGACAAGCCAAATGACTCGGTTACAGGCTTTATGACATCAGAATAAAGATCTCTATATGTGTCTGAAAATTGCATCACCACAAATACTTCGGGTGCCTTTGTTAGTAACTGTGCATCACTAAAATTTACTGGTCTTTTCCCCCATGCAAATAACCCAATCTGCCCTTGTGGCAACGGAGTTGACATAACGTGTTCAATTAACTGTGCTTCGTTTACATATAGCTTTACACGTTGTCCCTCGACCGAGACCATAAGCCGATAGGCGGTTCCGGGATGGAGTATCTTCTCACTTCCAGCCAACGCGAGACCGGTCCACCCTTTGTCTGGGACAAAGACGGATATAGTGAATCCAAATCTGTAGCCTCCCAGGCCTACTACGACATATGCCCTGTCCGGCGATTTATATCCAAGAACAATTCTGCCACTGATTTCCTCTGAATCATCGCCACTGGGAAACGGCTGGGGCTCGACAGTGACTTTGACGCTCCCTTCCGCAAAGGTAGCGTCAGATACACAGAGTCCATATGGAAACATGTTTGAGAGGTATGGCTTCACCTCCACTTGGGGTTCAGTGTACTTTGCGTTTCCATGGGATACATCCCAGATTCCAACTACCGGGACCCAGTTGGTAATGCTTTTCCAAGTTTCAGTCATCGCTTTCCTCCCTTAAGGATTGGTAATAATATAACCTGATTGGTCTTGAATTATGGGGAACACCCCCGCGGGGTCGAATTTGGCTTTGATCTTGCGGGAATAGATCGCATTGGTTTCAAGATTGGATTCATCGAAGGCGCGAAGGAATGTCGCTCGATCGACCCCCTTCTGTTTCATCGAAGCAAACTCATGCGCCGCAGTTGAGGGCATGACGCGGAAAGTAGCCGAGACCAGAAAACCCAACAGGCCCCATGATCCGGCGAAAATCTTGACGATGTCGTAACCGGAAACCGACTTGAAACAGACCGAGCCCGGTTCGATGATCTCTCCGATAGGGGTCACGATGGTCGCCTTGATGAAGTACTTCTTGATCGGAAGGTCATGGCCGTTCAGTTCGGCCGACAGATTGACTGCCAGTGCGCCGCCGACTGAACCGACATACGGGAGATCGGAGTGCGGGAGATACAGATTCTCCCTGGCGATCCGAAGATTGATCTCTCTGAGGGGATAGCCGGAACCGACGGTAACGTAAAAGTCCCCCGGCGCGACTTCGATCAGGTCGTTGAGGCGATCGGTGCGGATAGTCACCATACTCGCGAACGGTTCATCGATTGGATCGATGTTGTTGCCAAAGCTGGTGATGAATGTCTTTTGCTTATGCTGATTGGCGAGCCTGAGAAAGAGAGCGGCATCCTCGGCCGTCTCCGGGTGGAAGGTCGGTATCCCCTTCTGATAGGTAAGGCGGTCGGCCGGGAACTCGGCGCCGATGATATCGATAAACTGGGTGTGCGTTGTCATCGCGCTAAGATAGGGAATCGACGCCGCCGGTCAAGTGACTACCCTTGCGGCGTGTTTCCCGGTGTCGGCCCCTTTGGGGCCTCGTCGAAGATCACTCCTTTGAACCGCTGGTAGGCGTACGAGACGGCCAACAGGATCAGGCCGAGACCGATGAAGGAGAAGATCCGGTACAGGGTCGTCAGGAACGACAAATCATAAATGAATATCTTGAGAATGGTCACACCGAACAGGGCGATTGACATGACCCGAAGCGGCCTGCGCCGTTTCCAGATACCGAACACCATCAGAACAACCGAATAGACGAGCCATACACCTGAGAGTGAGAGCTGTTGGAGATTGGCAAGCTGCGCCCGTTCGGCTTCCATGACCGAAGTCCAGTTCTGGACACCCCTCATTGGAGCCAGTGAGCGCTCGAACAGCGCCCAGGTCTCGACCGTGAGGAAGTAGAGAACGGTTATTCCGATCACGACTCGAAGCGTCGTGGTTGCAACCCGCAACCACTCGAGTGTCATCTGTGAGCCGGCGAGCAACCTGGTCTCGGCGTAGAGAACGATCATGGCGACAATCAGCGCCAGTGCTCTGATGTTAAGAAAGAGAGTGAACTCTTCGGCCGGGAAATAGCCATAGCCGTTCCCCATGGCAAACAGGATCACAAACAGTGTCACGGCCAGAGAGATGCCGGCCAGCAGTTCCAATTTGTTACGCAAGCCGATCCAGAATGCGCCGAGGGAATAGACGCTCCAGATGATGACCAGGGTCATGTGGCGATACAGTTCATCGGCTCTGGTTGATTCCTGCCATCCGGCGATCATCAGCTTGTACCTGAAATAGTCGAGTGCTTCGACCGTCGCCGCTACAAATAGGATTGCGAACCATCCAAGGTTGAGGGCATCTCGAACAAGTTGCCCCTTTTCGCTTTTCAATTTGCGGGACAATAGTGCCGACCCAGCAACGGCAGCGGCCAGCGCGACCAGCGCGAACGTTCGCTCGTTGAATATGAATCGATAGTCGGCCAGCGGCATGAATCGGAACGTCTCTTCATGGAAGAAGAGTGAGCAGAGTGTCACGGCAAAGAGACCCAGGACAGTTGACCAGACTGCTTTTTTATTCCAATAGACCCCGGCCCACATGAGGGCGAGTGCTTCGGCCGACCAGACCATTGCCAGTCGATACTTATCAAACTCAAGCCAGGTGGCGACTGCCAAAAGTCCGATAGCCATCGGGAGATACTGTTCAAGATGGGACTTGGATTCAGCGTCACGGCGCGAATAGAACAGGTAGCCTCCAAAATAGATGACCCCCATCGCGAGCGTAGCGAACACTCCCCAGTCTGGATAGTTGGGATGGAGCAGAACGTTGAGCGTGATGCTATACAGCGTGATATTGGCGATCGACATCGGCTCATGGATCGCGTTCTTGACACTCCCTTTCCAGTTGTGCCAGAACTCCGCCGCCAGAAAGAGCGCCCAGAAGATCGTCAGGAACAGTGCTGTGATGCCGGTATCAATTGGCCGGACCGCTTCATCATACCACATGAAATAGAACACATAGGTTGCCACGAGACTGAGCGGTTCGAGAATCTTCCAAGCCGGCTTTCTGATCGCCATGGCCAAAAGCCCCAGATCAAGAGCGGCCAGATAGCTAAAGAGGCGGATCTCATTGACTTCATCGGTGCTCAAGAGAATTGGTGTGAGGAATCCGCCGGCCCAACCGAGCAAGGCTATGGGGAGAGCATCATGGCGAACGGCGTGATAGAACGTAACAGCCGTGACTGCCCCCATCATGAAGACCGCAGTGATCTGCCCGACCAGATGGTAGTAGTTGAACGCGGCATAGACCGAGAGGTAAAGTATCGCTACTCCGGCGCCGATCACCCCCTGGGCGAAAATGGCGAAGTTCTTTTTGTGGAAATGATTCCCCACAAACAGCAATCCGGCACCTGCAATAATGCCGATGATGACCCGGACAGTCTCGGAAATCCAGTTGTTGTCAAAGGCGTACTTGAGGAAGAAGCCGACACCGAAGATCAGCGCCACTGCACCGATTCGGTTGAGCAACTTGCCGCCGATGAGCGCTTCCCACTCCTGCTTGGTGCGTGATGGTTCTTGCGGTCGGGCCGAATAGGTCGGACGAGGAGTCTCCGCTATGGGTGGTGGGGCCATGTAGCTGGGTTGTTGAGCCGTGGTCGGCTCGGCAGCGGGCGGAGTAGCAATTGCTGTTGACGGGCTCGGGGGGGTGGGAGCAGGCTGAGAAACAGGTGAAGTGGGAACCTGGCTCATGTTGTCCAGAGGCGCCTGTTCCGAGGTTGTCGTCTTCGCAGCTTCCAAGGCCGTTAACCGGCGTTGGGTAGCCTCGAGATACATTTCCAGGAGGCTCATGCGGTCTTTGAGTAAACTCTGTTTGACCAATAGGAAGATGGGTGCACCCACCACCCAAATTGCGACAACGACCAATAGCGCTTCCATGACGCTCCTCCTGAATCCGATTCATGCCCGAATGAATGAGATAGGCTAGACAATAGCGTCCAGCATAGCAACAAAAAGCCCCGATGAGCCGCGTGAAAGCACGAGGGATGACTTACCGGAGTTCGCACCCGACCTGCTATGGAGCCCTGCCACACAATTCGTATTAGCAATACCTAGCGGCTCCGACTCCGAAATAATGGGGAATTGGACAGTTACTGACCCCTAGTGGTCGACTATCTTGGTCCAGACAGCTATTCTATGCTCTTCTCTCATTCAAGTACTGGGGCAACCACTTTAGCAGAATTCCCTTGTATCGAAGGTCGCTGTAAATATCCCTGAAGTATGTATTCGTTAGTCCGTTCTTCTTAAGTTTGAACCAGCTAGTAATGAGCTTGCGACAACGAGTAGAGAGAACGACGTCTCTCGAATCCGCAAGTATCGCGGCTGCTCGCGTCAACTCGTACTTGAGGTCACCTGCTGGTGGTCTTGCCATTAGAACAC
Source organism: Candidatus Zixiibacteriota bacterium (assembly GCA_049290195.1). Taxonomy (GTDB): domain Bacteria; phylum Zixibacteria; class MSB-5A5; order GN15; family FEB-12; genus FEB-12. The sequence goes on along the minus strand of JBATNE010000271.1, from coordinate 1,892 downwards.
GAAACATACATTCCGCGAGTTGATTCTTATCGATTCCTCTTTCCACATAGAGAGAAGTAATTGAATCCGGTGTGATATTGTCGATTTGCCCACCCAAGAATTCCCTCGGACTGATTTCTTCAAATCGTCGTTTCACTATGAACTCCCGGAGTTCTACAGTAGTTGGATGGAGGCTGCCAACTAAATCGTGCCATTCAGAATCCCAAGCGTCTATGCCAACAATTCTGCCAATTGCCCGTGCTGCGAGCACTTTGACAGGCATTGTGTAGCCAAAAGCATCAGGATTCAAGGGAAAGAACTGGGGAACTGGCCAGATCAGGTCTTCTCTGTAGACTTGTCTTCCGTGGGCTATATCGTTTCTAATACGTACAATACGTTCTACGAGTTCGTCCATTCCAACAGGGTACAAATCAAGGCGGTTCAAAATATACTTCAACTGAGTTGTCGTCGAGAAGTCATCGGGCTGACTGAGAAGCTCCTGTAGTTGGTGCTTCTTGGCCTGTGCCGTCCGAGATAGGCGGCCCTTGGATTGCATTAGGGTACTCTGTAAATAGTCACTAAGAAATGACTCCAATTTCGCAGATGCCCTAGTGCGGAGTTCGCTTGCATACTGATTGGCAAGTAGCTCAAGCGTATGAAAGAAAGCCAGAAAGGCCTCGTCATCGAACAAAGATCCGTCGGTATTGTAGGTTTCGAAATGTAGTCCGCGCCTAAATCGGTCAAGTGCGGACGCCAATAGCAAACGATCTGACCTATCACGGGCCGACAGACAATCTAGCATTCTGTGTAGCGAAGCGCTAAGATCAACTCCGGCCGCTTCAAAGCAATGTACCGAACTGCCATCCTGATTCACCGCAGACTCGACTCTTTCTATGTGGTTGGAGACTGACTGAAACGGGAGAATGGGGTAGTCCATAAAGTAGCTCAATGTGCCAAGGATGATCATCAGGCGAGGTCGATCATAAAGTCCGGACTGTGATATGGAATCGAAGGCCTGAAGCTGACCCTGAATTTGGATAGTGAGCCAAGTCTTGCATTCCTCGACTTCGGAAGTGTCCACCGCCCAACGGTTATTTTGAAGGAAGTCCTCATTTGAGTGAGTCTTGACGTGACACTGAAGTGCACAGAAATCTGCCGCAAATTCCAGCGGTACGGGAAATGCATAAGTGGCAAGAGAGAACATACTTATCCCCAGAGCTTCTCCATAGGTACGACTTGTAAGAGCTATCTGTCAACAGCAAACGGCCACGCGCTCAAACTGAAAAGAAGCCCCGATCTTGCGATCGGGGCTTTCGTATATGCGAATTCGGATCAGAATGACAACTAGTACATGTCACCCATGCCGCCGCCCGGCATCTGGGGCATGGCAGGCTTACGGTCATCCGGCTTCTCGGCAATGACCGCTTCGGTGGTCAACAACAGACCGGCAATCGAAGCAGCATTTTCAAGAGCGGTACGAGTCACCTTGGTCGGGTCGATGACGCCGGCCTTGAGGAGATCTTCGTACTGGTTGGATTCGGCGTTGTATCCGAAACCAAAGGTCTTGTCATTGAGGACCTTGTTCAGAACGACTGAGCCGTCCACACCGGAGTTATGGGCGATCTGGCGAAGCGGTTCTTCGAGGGAGCGACGGATGATCTTGACACCAACCATCTCTTCTTCGTTCCCCTTCACCTTATCGAGGACGTCGATACAGCGAAGCAGAGCCACGCCGCCGCCCGGCACGATACCTTCTTCAACCGCCGCACGGGTGGCATGAAGAGCGTCTTCGACGCGGGCTTTCTTTTCCTTCATTTCGGATTCGGTCGCTGCGCCGACATAGATCACCGCAACACCGCCGGCCAGCTTGGCCAGACGTTCCTGCAGTTTTTCGCGATCGTAGTCAGACGTGG
>JBATNE010000270.1:0-7521 GCA_049290195.1 Candidatus Zixiibacteriota bacterium | reverse complement strand
AACGTATCCATAGCCAGAATGTATGCGGCAGTTGCGAGCATACCCATCGTGGCTACCGCGGTGCCGAAGAGACCGGCGTGCGGAAGGCCGGAAGACTGGCCGAGGAAGAATGAACCGAGGAGCGCGGCACCCATAACGAGGGTCGGCATCCAGACGCATTCAAAACCGACACCGATACCGGCGATGATGTTAGTCGCGGGGCCGGTCACTGAAGCTTCAGCGATACGCTGAACCGGGGCATACTTGTATTCAGTGTAATATTGCGTGATATAGACGAACGCGACCGAGGTGAGCACGCCGAGCATTCCGCAGAGGAAGAAGTGCCACCAGGCGTTCGGGGCCTGCGGGGAATCGAGAAGCCAATAGGTGGTGCCGCCGAAGGCGATCATCGCAAGGACAACAGCGATGTAGTAGCCACGGTTGAGGGCATCCATCGGATCCATCTTCTCTTCTTTATCCAGCTTGACCATCATGATACCAACGACGGAAGCGATGATTCCGAAAGCACGGGCGACCAGAGGGAACATCATCACGCCGATAATACCGGCGGAGAACTTGAATCCCTGCGCTTCCGCCATGGTGGCCAGCGATGCTCCAAGAATCATGGCGCCGATGTTTTCGGCGGCAGTGGATTCAAAGAGGTCGGCGCCACGACCGGCGCAGTCACCGACGTTGTCACCGACGAGGTCGGCGATCACGGCCGGGTTGCGCGGATCATCTTCAGGAATACCGGCTTCTACCTTACCGACAAGGTCCGCGCCGACATCGGCAGCTTTGGTATAGATACCGCCGCCGAGCTGGGCAAAGAGGGCGACAAACGAGGCGCCGAATCCGTAGCCCACAATAAGCAGCGGGATTTTAGTCGGGTCGACATTGGAGAACTTGGCGACGATGGCATAGAGACCGCCGACACCGAGCAAGCTCATGGCAACGACCAGCAAGCCGGAGACCGCGCCGCCGCGGAGGGCGATACGGAGGGCATCATTGAGACTGGTGAGTGCGGCTGTCGCGGTGCGAATGTTACTGCGGATCGAAACCCACATACCAACGTAGCCTGCGATCACAGAGCAGAGGGCTCCGAGCAGGAATGAGAAGGTAATCCAACCGGCAAACTCAAGAGAGCTTGAGACCGGGTCGAATTCCCGATGGGAGCGGATAACGCCGTATCCCAGGAACAGGATGGCTGCCACGACTACTGCAAGCAGGGCGATGGTGCGGTTCTGCCTGCGGAGGAAAGCCTCAGCCCCCTCTTTGATGGCGTTGGAAATCTTCTGCATTGCTTCTGAGCCAGTTCCTTTGGCCATGACCCACCGGGCCAACCACCAGGCGGCAAGCAAACCGAAGACGCTGATACTAATAATTAATGTCAGTAGTCCGGTTTCACCCATTCGTGTCTCCTTTCATTCTGTATATCAATCAATTGGTTGCAAGATAAAGGCGCACAAAAAAGCACTAATCTCTTAGTGCAGGATTGGATAAACAATGGTGGGGGAAGGATTCGAACCTTCGAAGGCATCGCCGGCAGATTTACAGTCTGCTCCCTTTAACCACTCGGGAACCCCACCAGAATCATTCATATTCGGTTACCACGAAACGGCTTGCGGCCGCTTTGCAGAGCGCCAATGATATGGAGTCCCGGCCGAAAAATCAACCGAAAAGTCTTAGGAAACCCAAAAATGGAGTCGGCCTCGGGATTATGACGTGTTGGACGAGATTTTTGGCTTAATACGCTCTGGGAAGGGAATTTACGATTATAGGGTGTCGAGCCCCTATTACGGGGCTCGATCCGAATGAGGAAGCGGGTCGATTTAGCGGACGGAAGCCTGCGAATTCTCCCGGTCTTTCTTACCTCGGATGACCTTTTCCGGCAGAGGTTCGGGCTGAGATAGCGATAGTGTGCGGCCACCGACCAGGCAGTTCAGGGCTTCAAGGTAGTTGTCGGCCCATCGGGTGCGAGAGCAGTTAGCCCAGGCGAAACTGTAGCCGTTGAGTCCCATTCTCTCTCGCTGTCCGGGGTCCTTGCTCATTTCGCGAATAGCATGGGCCAGTTCAGTGTAGTCTTCGGGCGTCACGCCAACACCGGCACCTGAAGACTCTACCATATCTCTGGACTCGCCGTTGGTTGAGATGATGATAGGTCGGCGGGAGGCCATGATCTCGTAGATCTTGGATGGGATATTCCGGGTAAACAGGTCTGCCGCACGGAGCGGAACAAGACAGATGTCGCTGGCTTGATAGTACGCAGCAATCCAGTCTCTGGAGACCTGATCGTGGAAGGTCACGTTGGTCAGGCCAAGAGAGTTCGCCATTTCAATCAGATGGCTCTTCTCTGCTCCGTCACCGACAAACAGGAATTGAATGTTGGGATTGGATGATTTGAGCAGTTCGGCTGCCTTGAGCACGGTGTCCAGCCGGTGGGCCATACCGTGTGTACCGATGTATGAGACGACAATCTTGTCCTGAAAGCCTAGCTTGCTACGGATGTCGGCTCCCCTGTTTTCAGACACGAACAGCTCCATCGAAACGCCGTTTGGAATCAGGAGCATTTTCTCAATCGGTACTCCGCGTTTGACCAAAGTGTCTATTGTTCCCTGTGCCACCGCGACAATCAGGTCGGCTTTGCGATAGAGGAACATCTCGATTGACTCGAGAAAACTGATTATCCATTTGTTCTTGATCGCTCCGACCGCAACGATTTCTTCGGGCCACAAGTCACGAATTTCAAAGACGAATTTGCATCGTTTGATCCGGCTTAGGACGAAGCCGGACAGGCCGACGAAGAATTGCGGCGAAGTGGCGATGAGAACATCGGGCTTCCCGACTTTGCCGGCGCCGAGCGCTATGGATGAAACCATGAATGACAGATAGTTCGTGATCCGTTTGAGAAAACCCTTGTTGGGGGCGGCGTACATCCAGGTGCGGATCAATCTAATGCCGTTGTAGGCTTCGACCTGCCTGATCTTTCCACGGTACTCTTTAGGGATGACACCGTTTGGGTGATTGGGAAATCCGGTCAGCACAGTGACGCGGGCACCCTTGCGGGTCCAGCGTGAGCCCATTTCGGAGACCCTGGCGGCAGGGGCATTGACTTCGGGTGGGAAGTAATGCGAGATGTACAGCAGATTCATCGGCTTAGCCATACCGGCTCCCCAGTCGCGAGCGACTGCATGACGGCGAAGGTGGCACGAGTGGTGGCAACAATGCTGTCAAATGAGATGGGAGAGCTGTCGCCGTTCTGAATGGCAGTTCCCCAGGCTTTGATCATCCCCTGGTGACCCTTGTCTTGCGTCCGTTCTTTCTTGAGGTGCAGACCGTGGCTGTCGGCAATAGACAGAGACTTGAAGTCATCGAGACGTGCGGCGATTCCACCGCCGAGTATCTCCAACGATTCCTTGGGCATGAGCTTGTTGCCGGAAGCGATGTAGTTGATTGTGCCGACAGAACCATCGCCGAACTTGACGACGATTTGCAGGTTGTCATCGGGGCGGTAGCGGCTATCGGGCATGGTCAGCGGTTCGGCGTAGACACGTACCGGGACGGAATCGGTGAGATAGCTCATCAAGTCGATGAAGTGGCACACTTCGCCAATCACTCTTCCTCCCCCGGTCTCGGCATCCTGGACCCAGTGTCCAGTCGGTATGTAGCCGGCGTTGACGCGGTAGTGCATGGAGATAGGTAGTTCAGTGCTGTCCGTGTGGCGCTTGATCTCCTGCACCAGTGGCGCGAAACGGCGGTTGAATCCAACCATGAGGGTGCCACGGCTATCGGCATAGGTATCTTCGATTGCATGGAGTTCTTCGTTGGACAAGCAGAGCGGTTTCTCGACAAAGGTCGGAACACCGGCTTTGAGCGACTGATTGACCAGAGCCGCATGCTGATCATGGCGACTGGCAATGAATACAGCGTTGACGGTCGGATCGGAGAACATCTGTTCGGGCGATTCCAGTGTTTTGGCGAAATTGAATTGGGCGGCACTCGATGTCGCCGTGACGCCGCTGCCGGACATGATGGCGGACAGGGCGAAGGCGTCATTGCCGGCGATTGCCGGAATGAGCACACCGGTGGCAAAATTGCCGGCGCCGATAAAGCCAACCCCGATCTTGCCGGTGGTTGCACCAATAGTAGTCTGGCGCGGTTTCGTTATGGCGAGCGCAGTAGCTGTGTGTTCAGGATACGTGAGCACAACGCCCATCGGTTTGGCGGTGGCGTCATTGAGGATCATGTCGTATGCGGCTTCGGCTTCGGAAATATCATAGCGATGTGAGATCAGATCCTTGACGTTCAGTTTTCCGGCAGAAATCAAGTTCAGGAAAGATTCCATGTTCCGGTTTTCCGTCCATCGGACATAGCCGAACGGGTAATCCTGTCCGGATTCCTCGTATGAATAATCGTAACGGCCGGGACCGTAGGAGCGGGACAAGCGAAGCTCCAGTTCCTTCATGTAGTACTGCTGGCGAGGAACATCCATCTTCACAGCACCAACAACCACCACGATCCCCTTCTCACGGGCGATCTCTCCAGCCAGTTCGACAGGGCCGGCGGATTCGGTAGCGGCGGTAATAATGACGGCATCGACTCCCCGTCCACCGGTATGATCGAGTATACCGGCGTTGGCGGAGGAATCGGCGACATAGGCGGCGATAGCTCCGTGCTTGACGGCCAAATCGTTCTTGGAGGTATCGAGATCCAGCCCAATCACGCGGCAACCGGAGGCGGTCAGCAGCTGACAGGTGAGCTGTCCAAGAAGTCCGAGCCCGATAACGGCAACGGTCTCGCCCAAGCGAACATTGGCTACTCGCACACCCTGCAGGGCGATGGCGCCAAGGGTGACGAAACTAGCTTCTTCGAAAGAGACATTTTCCGGAATCGCCACGGCCAGATTGGACGGGACAAAAGCGGTCTCGGCGTGCGAGGCATAGCCGAACCCGGCGCAGGCGACGCGCTGGCCGACGGTGAATCGGTCAACAGCGGAGTGAACTTCGCGAATGGTTCCGGCACTGCTGTAACCAAGAGCGGTGGGTGTTTTCAGGCGGCTCATGACTTTGTTATAGGTGCTGACAATCCCTTCGGTGCGGGCCTTGTCGACCACCTGTTTGACGATATCGGGACGTTGTTTGGCCTTGGCCACAAGGCTCATCTGGGACAATTCGATCATCTGGCGTTCGGTGCCGACTGAGATCAACGAGGCAGCGGTGTCGATGATCAGCCCCTTCCCTTTCATCTGCGGTTTTGGGACAGAGTCGATCCGCGGCGTCTTGGCGCGGTTGTATTGTAGGAGCTGTTTCATACTTGTGGTGTCCTTATAGAAATTTCAGAATCTCTTCGATAATGGGTGCCGATCCTATTGACGACCTGCTCAGGGACGGCGATCGGCAAGTTCAGGGCGTGTGCATACTGACTCGCAATTCGATCGATTCGAGAGCGTGATCGGAGCGAGTCAAGGGATGATGTCGGCAGAACGACCGGGCAGACCCGCATGAAGCTGTCCAGTTGAGCCACATGATGCGGATCAACATGGGATGTGCGGGCAACCAGGTTGAGCATAGCCGGATGTCCCTTGAGGTATTCATACGAGCTGTCGTTATCGTGGCTGGCGATATTGAGAATTGGTCGGCCGAGCCAGACATATTCGACTACTTTGCTGGGAAGTTGGATGGCGCTGGTGTTGCCGATATTGACCAGCAAGTCGGCATCAGACATAGCTTCCAATGCGCGTTCACGAGAGACTTGCCCGTGGACATAGATGGCATTTGCCGACGGATCGCCGACTCCGTCGAAGAGGTTGCTCGTGCCTACCACGCCACCGTAGATGTGCAGTTCGACATCACGATGCTGGGGAAGGCGTTTCAGTCCAACAAACAGTTTGAGAAGATATTCCGGCGAACGGAGTCCCTGATACAGCGTGCCTACAAAGACCAGCTTGCGAACAGACCGATTCTCGGCCGGGGCGCCGAGGGTGACCGGGTTGGTGATGGCAGGCATGAGCGGGCCAATCACGGTAAGCTTTGCTTTGGCGTTCGGAAACCGGGAGACGTATTCGCGGGCGGTCCCTTCGGTAGTGACAGAGATCGCGTCGCACTCGCCAAAGACGTCCGATTCCAATGTTATATTGCGGTTCTGGTAGAGATCGAAATTGTTGGGTCGGGCAGCTTCGCGGAAGCTGAACGGATCACCGATATCCACCAGCCATTTGGCGGAGTTGTGCAAAGGTCGCGTGCGGTAAGCAACGACATGACCTGAGAATGGATCGGAGACAGAGACAATCGCCGCGTAAGAGTGCGCCTTCAGCAGTTGACGAGCCGCGCGCACGGCAGGCTTGATCCAGAGACAGGCGTAGTCGGGCCAATAGAGCTTCTTCCAGGTGCGATCGTAGAGCCACTTGAGTACCGGCTTGAAGGGTACCGATTTCCGAGATTGGCTTGTCGTGGGTGCAGTTGGTGCTGCAGGCGATGAGTTCAAACGAGATTGAAGTCTGGTTAGCAGGTTTCGGCCGACACGATAGACAGTGGTCCCACTGGTGTATTCGATTTCAGGAAGCCCGTTCTGCCAGCCGGTGATGATATCGACATCCATCCCCCGCTCAACCCAGTAGTTGGCCAGTGAGGACCACCGGAGAGCCCGAGGTGTGGGTTGGGGTGCGTAAGAATAGCTGATGATCAAGATACGCTGGCGTGCCATTTCACTTCCTTGTTAGGCGCGGAACACGATTCCTGTGTTCATCTCAAGGGCCGATTTGCACGGCCCTCACTTCTCTCATTATATCGGCACTCGCACAGAAGACTTTAACGATTAGGAATGAGAGAAACCTTTAATGCAGGAACTGTGTGATCGAATCGTTTCGCACCTTCAGCGTGAAGATGATTCCTCGCTCAGAAGAGGTAACGATGGGAAAAGGTGGTCAACTTGTCGGGGAAAAGTTTGCCTCTTGTGGACAAGTCTAGAGCAGAGATTTGCCAAAATGAGAGGCGACGAAGTCAAACAGGAACGGATGCATAACATAGATGTGCTCGGCGGTGGTGTATAGCTGGGGCACGAAGAGATTAGCCAGCAGCAGCCAGCCGACCCATTGACGAAACCGGGCGGAGTCGTTCCGGAATATTTGTACCAGGGACAGAACAACCAGCATGAAGGCCATGGTTAAGAGTCTCGAAGTGTCATAGGCCAGAACCAGCTGAGAAAAGGCACATGCAAGGAGAACAGCGAATGACCAGACTTCCCTTTTGCGCCCGGCCTGCCACAGGCTGACACCGGCGATCGGGACCACTACCCAGAGAAGTTTGAAAACAGTGAACAGACCGATCGGCCAGTTCATGACCGAGCGCTTGATCCAGGTGAGTGGACTCTGGAGAAGCGGTGTAATGTAGAAGGACATGTTGTACATCACCGTGCGATCGGCGGTCATCCACTCGCGGAACAACTGATAGAGTCCGAGGGAAAGGACGATCCCGACAATTGATTCTATGCCCCACCGAACTTTGCCTGCCGACTCCTGAAAAGTCAGGAACAGAAACCAGGGGATCA
>JBATNE010000269.1:0-3283 GCA_049290195.1 Candidatus Zixiibacteriota bacterium | reverse complement strand
GCACCACCCGGTGCCGCTTTGGTGCTGTCGTTTCTTCCCCGCCAGCGGGTCGAATCCCCTTGTTTGCCGCTGCGCCAGCTGCCGTCTTTCGGAAGATCGGCCGGGACGAATTTGGTGGCCTGAATCGGTACCCGAAGGACACCTTCTGCTTTGGCAACTTCAATAGTCACGGTGGCAGTCATGCCGGGAAGCAGCTTGAGGTCCGGGTTCTGCACGTTGATGACCACGGTATAGGTGACCACATTCGAACTAACCACTGGTGCCAGCCTGATTTCCCGCACCGTACCGGGAAAGACATCATCAGGATAGGCGTCGACACGGAAGGTCACATTTTGGCCGACTTTGACAGAGCCAATGTCAGCTTCATCGACACTTGCCTGTACCTGCATTTTGCGGAGATCATTCGCGATTGAAAAGAGCGTCGGCGCGGAAAGACTGGCCGCCACCGTCTGGCCGACATCGACATTACGAGAAACAACCACGCCGCTTATCGGCGCCGTGATGGTGGCATACCGGAGATTGACTTCCGCCTGGTGCAACGCAGCTTGCGCTTGCCTCAAACCTGCTTGCCCTGTTTCGAGGGCAGTAGTAGCCGCATCGAGATCAACCTGCGCGATCAGTCCTTTTGCGAATAGGTCCTTGGCTCGATTGAAATTCCGCTGGGCATCATTGGCAGTGGCGGCCGCACGATCCTTGTTGGCTCTTTGTTGGTCCGCCGCCGCTTGTAGAAACGTCGGGTCAAGGATGGCCAGCAACTGCCCCTTCTTTACTTCGGAGTTAAAGTCGGCAAACAGCTTCTGGATAGTACCGGAAACCTGGGTTCCGACCTGCACGGTAGTATCAGCGCTGAGGCTGCCGGTGGCGCTGATGCTGATCACGACATCCCCACGATCGACCACACCCATACGATAGGTGGTCTTAGGGGCTTCCTTCTTAGTGTAAACATACCAGGCTGATACAGCGACTATCGCGACCACACCTACTATTATCCAGAACCGAGCACGTTTCATTGCTTGCCTTTCCTGCTTCGCAAGCCGCCAAGCTACCGCAACCGGGGCGACCTGTCAATTGGCAGTTATCTTCGTCTGTGTACGCACTAACTTGGTACTGGGATTCTACCGGTGACAATTGGAAACAAATCAAGCGGTTACAATTTGGTACGAAGATAGCCGCGCGTGCCAAGTCAAGGTCGGGCTTTTCAGGGGTCTTGACCCATGCCCCCGAGCCAGGTATTCTTGCAAGGAATGGGGAATTTCAAATATCGAGCATCCGCCGCCATCGGAGCGACCGCAATCCTACTTGCACTCAGCTCCTATGCACCGCTACGGTTAATGTGGGGACTCAACCATCTTCAATTCCTGCCGCCCGCCTTTCACGTTGTCTGCTGGAGCTTTCTCTTCCTCTCGGCAGCAAGCCTGTGGTTGGGTGACCTGCACGTTTGGAACACGATGGTCGAAATTGCCGACCAATTCCTGTTTGGTCCACGGATCTTGCCGTTCGCCTGCTTCGCAATCGCTCTTCTTGCCGTCTTCTGGTGGATGCGAAGCGGCACGCACTTCCTCGGGGATGGATATACGCTCATTTCGGTCTTTGGGCAAGGTGACACGACCATTTTCAGATGGACCGAGCCGGGCAGTGTGTACCTGATTCGGTTTATTGAGAAGTTTCAAAAGAGCTATACTCAGGAAAACGCCATCCGGATATTTCAAGTCCTCTCCGTGCTGTCTGGTGGCGTCTTCCTCTGGAGCATACGTTCACTCGCCCGGTCTTTTGCAACCGGCAGTGTCGGCCGGTTGCTGGTCTTCTGTACCTTTCTGTTCTCCGGTGTGCTTGCGCTGTTCTTCGGCTACATCGAATACTACCCGTTTTTGTGGGCTCTGGTTGCGGTGCTGATGGCTGCATCTACGCGGTGTCTGCTTCACGGGAAATCGTTTGTCTGGCCCCTTCTCCTCTTCATGGTCGGCGTCAGTCTCCATCTCCAATTGCTTGTCTTTGGACCGGCCCTCGCCTATCTGCTCATTCGGTCAGTCCAACGTAACCGCGCCGAGGAAAAAGTTCCGACCGCCCTCATTCTGAGCATTACGCTGACAACTATTGCTGTCTCCATTGCGATTTTGATTTACTCGTGGTCCCGGCTCTCTTTGGCCACGATCTTTTTGCCCTTGCTCACTGGCCGGCCGGCTGCACCGGATTATGCAGCCCTGAGCCTTCCACACTTGCTGGAACTAGCCAATCTCGTGCTCCTCGTTTTCCCCGGAGCGCTGTTACCGATACTGCTCATTAGCCGTTCTCCAGGACCGAAGCAAAGGGATGATCTCACGCACTTCCTTTTGTGCGGATCAGTGAGCTCATTACTCTTTCTCCTTCTGATTGACCCCTCTCTTGGAATGCCAAGAGACTGGGACCTCATGTCGATGACACTCCTCATGCCGTTTCTTCTACTTGTGAGAATCTTCCTGCGCCGGTCTCCCAGCCTGCCGCCCGGCCTACCAATTACCTACGGAGCACTCTGCCTGGCACTGCTGGTTCCGTTTTTGGGTAGTGTGCTCTACACACCGGCTGCCGAAGCTCGCATGCTCGACATACTCAGATATAACAAGGGACGCAACAATACCGGCTGGTCGGTGCTGGCCAGCTATTATATCAAATCAGGGCAGACATCCCGCGCTGATGACATTTTGAGTGAAATGAGACTGTATTTCCCGGACGAGGCAATGCTGGCCGAGGCCCATGTCCATCTGTCGAAGGGTGAGTACGAGAAAGCACTTCCTCTGGCGGAGAGTCTGTTCAACAAGGACCCCTATCGTTCCGACTATGTGCAGGTCTTGGGAACCGCACTGTGGAGGACCGGTAACCTCGCCTTTGCCATCGAAGTCTATCGCGATGCTATTGCATTGCGACCATGGTTCGTGCAGTTGAAGAACGATCTGGGGCAGGTGCTGATTCAAGCACAGCAATACGACAGTGCCATTGCCATCCTCAACGAGGGGCGCAATCAGGACCCTACGCTCTACGTGATTACCGAGAGCATTGCCCTTGCGTATATCAGTCAGCGGAATTGGGACTCGGCGTCGGCACAGGCAGGTCTGCTGCTTGCGTCTCCAACCGATCAAGCGGGCGGACACCTTGTCACAATGGTCATTGCCATCAGGCGCGGCGACCTTGCCAAGGCTCGCTCACACTTCCACAGTTACCTGGAATTGGGTACGACCAGAAGCGACTATGAGAATATTAAGAAATCTTACGCCTGGTTAGAACACTCGGATCACCCGTAGCGTTAACC
>JBATNE010000268.1:0-4138 GCA_049290195.1 Candidatus Zixiibacteriota bacterium | reverse complement strand
CAACTACATCGATCAGTATGTATTGCGCGATGACGATGATCCGCTCAAGTACGGCCAGCCGTCGGGAGTGGCGACAACCAAATATGGTGCGGCATGGATAGTCGACCATGACAAGAATCGACTGATCATTCTGGACAATGTCGGGTCGTTTGACAAATTTGCCGCCGACTATGGCGCGAACGGAGGGGAGCTTGATCGGCCGGAGAAACTGATCTCCGATGACCAGGACAACTTTTACGTCTGCGATCCCGGTCACCTTCGCATCGCCGTCTACGACAGCTACGGGATTTTTCATCATGAAATCAAAGTTTCGGAGCTGACCTATCCATCGTCAATTGCATTCGATGATCATGGCTTCCTCTGGGCGATGGACCTGCAAACCGGAAGACTGTTCTGCTTTACGAAGGATGGCACAAACCTCACTGAGAAAGGGGTTGAGATTTTCGGGTTGAGCGAACCGCTCTCGGACCCGGTCGATTTCACGTTTCTCCCCGGAAATAAGCTCTTGATATCGGATGCAGGGGATGACCGACTCATTCTCTGCCGCATCGTTTTCGCGAAGTAATGACGTTGCCATGGGAAAGCTGGCGACCATTGCGCTCGGAATTTTCCTTCTCCTGACGGCGACAGTCGCCGCTCGCACCACGCTTCGATTTTCTTCACCCAATATTCCCCGCACTATCCCGATCAACGGAGGATTCGTAGTCCGCTCCGATTCACTCCTGCTCAACGAGCGCCTACTTCGCCCCATGGTTGACTATCAATGGGATAGTCTGGCTCAGCGAATCACGCTCGATGCGCATGTCGACACCACCACCGGGGCGCTCGTGGTGTCGTATGACGAATTGCCGAACTGGGTGAAGCAGTCGGTGGGACGGGACATTCCGGACGCGACCTCCACCGGTCAGGCACCGGAAATTCCAGCTGAAGTCGGCGCCGTTACATCTCCTACTACACCATTTGCGCAGACGATCAAATTGTCGGGAGCCAAGTCCTTTCGGTTTTCGGCCCGCAACGGTGGGAGTTCCGATTTCGGGCAGTCAATTGACTTGAAGATAGCAGGAGAGCTGGCACCAGGGCTCGAACTATCCGGAGCTCTTTCCGACCGAGGGTACGATCCCATTTATGGAACCGCCAACAGCCGGCTCAATGAACTGGACAAGGTGGATTTGCAGCTGGCTTCTCGTCGATTGCTGGTGAGAATGGGAGATATCAATCTCCCGACCACGGAAAGTGCGCGATCGCGATCAGTGTCCGGCGCAATGGTCAGACTGAATTATCCGGTCTGGCGCGTCGATGCTACCGCCGCTCGACCGCGAGGGAGATTCACTACCGTTCATCTCACCGGTGAGAATGGATTTCAGGGGCCGTATCAGGTGACGCAGGGAAGCGGCTTACAACCGGTCGTGCCGGGGTCGGAGATTGTCTGGCTCGATGGCCGCCGATTGGAACGGGGAGCGGACAAAGACTATTCCATGGACTACCCGTCGGGGCAGATTACATTCTCTGTTCACAATCCTGTGGACAGGCGGAGTCGAATCGAGATGGACTTTGAGCCGGCGGCGGCATCGTATCGACAGGAACTATTGATTGGAGGGGGCGGAGTCAACCTGCCCGATTCATCGGTCTTTCTATCAGTTAGAGCGACCAGCGAGGGGGACGATAAGAATCGCCCGCTGGGTGGTGACTTGAGTGATGCCGACAAAGCGCTGCTTTCGCAGTCTGGAGACACCGATGTCTACAGGTCCGGAGTTCGCGTCGATTCGGTCGGAAGCTATAAACTGGTGACCGACAGCTTGCCTGACACTGTCTACCAGTATGTTGGGGAGAAGCAGGGAGCATATAGCATTACTTTCACCTATCGCGGGCCCGGGGCCGGAGCGTATCGATTCCTTGGGGCCGGAAACTACCAATTTGTCGGCGAGGGAAGAGGGGATTACGATCCCATCATCGTGTTGCCCCGGGCGGAGCGGCGGGAGTTCTATCAAGCGGTGCTGGGGGTTCGATCGAAAATCGCCGGGGAGATTCTCGCCGACATCAGGCAATCCCGCCTCATTCGGAACCTCTGGGCGGCATCGAGCAATGCCGATCACACGGCAGGGTTCTATGACATTTCGCTGAACAAGGGATGGGGACCAAGCAATAACAGGAACATGCTTTCGGCGCGATACCGACTGCGCCAACCGCAATTTCAAGCATCGACCCGACTGGACAGTGCCGACTTTGGGCGCCGCTTTCTCCTACCAACCGGATTTGTCGTATCAAGAAATGAACGGCTCGGCGAACTGGCGCTCAGACTGCAGCCGGCGAACCGGTTGATAGTCGTACCGCACTATGCCGACTTGGATTATAACGGCGGCTTCAGTGCGCGCACCGGTGGGATTACGGCTGACTATCACGGGAAGAACAATTCGCTGGCGAGAATCTCATGGGATGAGACATCATCGACATTGCCGAGTGATTCCGGAGTTCGCTCAGGACGAGGCGACAATTTCACCTCTTCCGGCGTGCTTCCGTTCTATCGAAACTACAAGTTCGATGGCCAGTTGGAATTCGATCGCCGCCGTAATGACTACTCGGGTGCCGTTGGTGGTACACAGTACCTGAGATGGCTGGGAGGAGTTGGCAGTGAGTCGGAAAGCGCACAGCTGGAGTCTTATCATGAGGACACTCTTGTCGCCTTCTGGACTAGAAGTGTCGATCGGACGCGGCTTTCAATTCGTTCCGTCAGACGGCTGGACAAGTTCAACTACGATGCCAGTGCCGGATGGCAGTGGCTTAAGGAACGGTCCGGAACCCAAAAGACATTTCTGGCTCGCAGCAATCTGGGCTATTCCGATCCCGGCTCCCAGACGCAGATCAGTACGTCATATGCGCTATCCAGTGAACTTCGCAATGCCCGAGGCATCACCTATCTTGAAGTTGAACCGGGACGAGGGAACTATAGCCTCGTGGCCGGACAATATGTCCCCGATCCGGACGGCAATTATCTTCAGATTGAAGAGATTCTTTCTGATAGGGCTCGCGTCCGTCGTGGCGAGAAGAGCTTTCTGTTGAGCAAAGCAGGTAAGCAGTATACCGTTCGCTTTGACGCCAATATCGATGAAGAGCTTCTGGAATCAGGCAAACGAACTCTGGCATGGATCATACCATTTTACTCGGACCCAGGTCAGGATTATTTGTTTCTCGCGAGGCGGTACAATGCAGACGTCCGGTTTCTACCGGTCGGCGGAATCTACCTGGTCGGGATCGCGGTGGGGGATGATCTGGAGCGGCGTACGATTGGCGGCAGTTCCAGAGAACGGCGGGATACCAAAGGGAGTTTCACACTTCGACAACTGAGCGGACATTTCTCTTACGAAGAGGGGTTCGAACTTTTCCGGAATCGGCGGGACGACTATTTTGCCGGTTCGGGAGATATCGATGGCTGGAAGACTTCTGCGCGAGTGAAACGAACGGGAATCAAAGTCGATGTCACGATTGGCACGGCTTATCGCCTTGCCCGGACCCAGGCAGATGAGTCGGCCAAGACAGTGAGCGCGCTTGGCGATGCCCGTTTTCGCCTCAATGGTCGGGGAGAAATCGGTGGAAGCCTTGAATTGTACTCCCAGAACCTTCCGACTAGTAGCACCGGCTATTCCTATCAGCTGACTGACAATAAGTATGGCACGCGCGGAGCGCTTTGGACACTCTCTTATCGTTACAGCGTGAAAACCAATGTCCGGATAACCGCGTCACTCAATGGCCGTCATTCCAACGACCGAGCGGGGCGCGTGACCGGCCGGGCAGAAGTAGTGGCAGGATTCTGATGACTACCAGACTATCCTCTATTGCCGCACTGATCTGGGTGATGTGGTGTGGACTTGGCTTCGGCGCCGGCAAATTGACTGTTCGCGGGGATCTGTCGATCAGATCAAGAATCGAGAGCGCTTACAGCCGGTTTGCAACGGGCACCGTATCGGATACTGCCGTCGGTGTGAAGCTCGTGGCGTGGCTTGGGGAACAGGGATATCTCGATGCCGGCTGTACGTACGACTCCGGTCACGTTGCAATTTCTACCGGCTCATTGATTATCCTGCACTCGATAGTTGTCGCGGGCAATGAGAAGTCCCCAATATATGTCGAACGTCCCTTCACT
>JBATNE010000267.1:0-11336 GCA_049290195.1 Candidatus Zixiibacteriota bacterium | reverse complement strand
ATTCAAATCCGTTCGATCCTTTGATATCTCCCTTAGAACCCTCGATACCGTTGTAACCCTCAGTACCCTTGGCGCTGTCGACCGGATGCACGACAGTCTTGATGGTGCCGTCCGGGCTGGAGATCTTGAATCCCATAGAGAGGCCCATATGGACCTTTTCATTGCTCAGGTAAATGTCGAGAGCAACTTTCTGGCCCGCCTTAATCGTACTGTCGTTCACCTTACCTGGTCCGGACAGTTTCATCTTAACCGAAGCAGCCATACCGGCACTGGTCAGCAGCGCGCACAGTGCAACAACTGCTATCCCTACTTTGAATTTGGACATTCCTCTCTCCTGACGAATATATAGTGTATGAGTTTCTAAGTTACGTTTCGGCAAATCTCTACGATCTCGTATACTAACCGATCGCTCCTGTGCTGTCAATTAGTTTGATTCTGACACGCCCTTTCCTCTCGTACTCCCCAGTGTCGCAGAAGTTTCCCACGATTTGCACACCTGCATTCTTCCGTTCGCGTCGTCGTGCCATCACCGCCAAAAGTTCTATCCGAGCGATCTTTTCTCTCGCAATTTCGCACGGCGCCGGGCGAAAAGCCCACAATCACACGCGCAATCATGCACTCGATTTATCCACAACAGGTTACGACCGTTTTTTCGTTTGACACTATCGGTATGCCAATCTATTTTCGTACCATTCCAGGAAAGGAATGGTACATGAGTAATGCGTCTATGACACGAGCACAGTCTTTTCCTCAAGTGCTCATCACATCATCCATCGGCAAGAAAATCCTGATGGCTGTTACCGGCTTTGTATCGTTTGGGTACATTGTCGGCCACATGGCCGGAAACCTGCAGATCTTCGCAGGGCCGGAGCGGATCAACAACTATGCTGAATTTCTTCACTCACTCGGTCCGATCCTCTGGGTCATCCGACTGATCCTGCTCTGCTTCTTTGGACTCCACATCTGGCTCGGCATCCAGCTCAAACTGGAGAACATGGCCGCCCGACCCGTCTCGTATGCCAAGAAGGTTTCTCAGAAGTCGACTCTGTCGGCCAGAACAATGTGGCTTACTGGTCTCATGGTCTTTGCCTTCTTCGTCTATCACATCCTGCAATTCACCGCGCGTGTCACCGATCCGCGCTTCCTGAACCTGGTTGATTCTGCCGGCAGATATGATGTCTACTCCATGGTCATTCTTGGGTTCAAGAACCCCGCGATATCGATCTTCTATATCGTCGCGGTCGGACTGCTCTGTTACCACCTGAGTCACGGCATCGCCAGCATGTTCCAGTCGATCGGGTGGAATGATGAACGGTATGACAAGAAGCTGAAGGCGATCGGCACGATCGTCGCGATCCTCCTGTTCCTGGGTTACATCTCGATCCCGATTGCCATTATGGCTGACTATATTAAGCTCCCCGGAGGTGCCCTGTGAGTATTTCGTTAAATTCCAAGATCCCCTCCGGCCCCATCGAACAAAAGTGGGACAAACATCGCGCCGAAATGAAACTGGTCAATGCGACCAACAAGCGCAAGTATGACGTTATCGTTGTTGGTACCGGTCTCGCCGGCGGCTCCGCGGCCGCATCGCTCGCCGAACTGGGCTACAACGTAAAAGCGTTCTGTTATCAGGACTCTCCGCGCCGCGCCCACAGTATCGCCGCGCAGGGTGGCATAAACGCTTCCAAGAATTATCAGAACGACGGTGACTCCGTTTATCGCCTCTTCTATGACACCGTCAAAGGCGGAGACTTCCGCGCCCGCGAAGCCAACGTCTATCGCCTCGCCCAGGTCTCCGGCAACATTATAGATCAGTGCGTAGCGCAGGGCGTTCCGTTCGCGCGCGAATACGGCGGCCTGCTGGCCAACCGCTCTTTCGGCGGCGCTCAGGTCTCACGTACCTTCTATGCCCGCGGACAGACCGGCCAGCAACTCCTGCTCGGTGCCTACTCGGCACTCTCCCGCCAGATCGGTCTGGGGAAAGTGAAGATGTACTCGCGCACCGAAATGCTCGACCTGGTTGTAGTCGATGGTCACGCCAAAGGTATTGTCGTTCGCGATATGGTAACCGGCAAGGTCAGCTCACATGCAGCCGATGCCGTTATCCTCGCCACCGGTGGCTATGCCAACGTCTTCTATCTCTCGACTAACGCCAAAGGCTGCAACACCACTGCGATTTACCGCGCCTACAAACATGGCGCCCTTTTCGCCAACCCCTGCTACACGCAGATTCATCCGACGTGCATCCCGGTCAGTGGCGACTATCAGTCAAAACTGACTCTGATGTCTGAGTCGCTCCGTAACGATGGCCGCATCTGGGTTCCCAAAGCCAAAGGGGACAAACGAACCGCCGGCCAGATTCCCGAAGCAGAACGTGACTATTACCTCGAACGGAAATACCCCAGCTATGGCAACCTCGCCCCGCGCGATATCTCATCCCGCAGCGCCAAGGAAGCCTGTGATGAGGGCCGTGGCGTTGGTGAAACCGGCAAAGGTGTCTACCTCGATTTTTCCGATTCGATCAAACGCCTCGGCAAAGCAACCATCGAAGAGCGCTACGGCAACCTGTTTGAAATGTACGAGCGAATCACCGGCGAAAACCCGTACGAAGTTCCTATGCGCATTTACCCTGCCCCGCACTACACCATGGGCGGCCTCTGGGTTGATTATAATCTGATGTCCAACATCCCCGGCCTGTATGTCCTCGGCGAAGCCAACTTCTCCGACCATGGCGCCAACCGCCTTGGTGCCTCGGCCTTGATGCAGGGACTCGCCGACGGTTACTTCGTGATCCCATACACGATCGGCGACTATATGGCAACCGAGGCCAAGAAGAAAGTGACCACCGATAATCCGGAGTTCAAGAAGATCGAAGATGAAGTCGCGACCCGCACCAAGAAATTCCTCGATATCAAAGGGAAGCGCACGGTGGATTCATTCCATCGTGAACTCGGCCTCCTGATGTGGGAAAAGTGCGGCATGGGGCGCAACGAGGCCGGCCTCAAGGACGCCCTCAAACGGATTCCTGAAATTCGCGATGAATTCTGGAAGAATGTCATCGTCACCGGCACTAACGAAGAACTGAACATGGAACTCGAAAAGGCCGGCCGTGTCGCCGATTTCCTGGAATTCGCCGAACTGATGTGCACCGATGCCCTCGACCGCAAGGAATCCTGTGGCGGCCACTTCCGCGAGGAATACCAGACCGCCGAAGGTGAAGCCCAGCGCAACGACAACGACTATTGCCATGTCTCCTGCTGGGAATACACCGGTGTCGGCAAAACCCCGAATTTCCACAAGGAACCGCTTCAGTTCGAAACCATCCACCTGGCCCAGAGGAGTTACAAATAATGAAACTGACCTTACATGTCTGGCGGCAAAAAGACCGCAACGACAAGGGCCGGATGGAAACCTACCTGGCTCCCGATGTCAGCGAACATATGTCGTTTCTTGAAATGATCGATGTCGTCAACATCGAACTGATCAACAAAGGAACCGACCCGATCCATTTCGATCATGACTGCCGCGAAGGTATCTGCGGAATGTGCTCAATGGTCATCAACGGCGTCCCCCACGGACACCTTCGGGCCACCACCGTCTGCCAACTCCATATGCGGCACTTCAAAGATGGCGACCACATCTATATCGAACCCTGGCGTGCCCGGGCCTTCCCGGTTGTCAAAGACCTCGTGGTTGACCGCTCCGCCTTTGATCGCATCATGCAGGCTGGTGGCTTTGTCTCCGTCAATACCGGCGGAACTCCCGACGCCAACGCCCTCCCGATTCCGAAACCGGACGCCGAACGCGCTATGGATGCCGCCGCCTGTATCGGCTGTGGCGCCTGTGTGGCCGCCTGCCCGAATGCATCGGCCATGCTCTTTGTCGCGGCCAAAGTCGCCCAGTTCGCTTACCTGCCGCAGGGAAGGGTCGAAGCTGAACGCCGCGTGAAGGCGATGGTCGCCCAAATGGATCAGGAGCTGTTCGGTTCCTGCACCAATCATTATGAATGTGAAGCTGTTTGCCCGAAAGATATTTCGGTCGCCAATATCGCCAAGATGAACCGTGAGTTTGGTTGCGCGATTAACAAGACCGAGAAGAAATTCGCCGGCGGCGGCGCCTAAGCTTTTTCGAATTCAACTGAGGCGTCACACCCACCGTGTGGCGCCTTTTCTATTCTACAACTCTATCCTGAACCCGTCTCTCGCCACGATCAGATTCTTCACTCCCCGTGAGTCCGCCATCGCCTCGATTTCTTCCCCCTGCCCCTCCGACACCAAGTGCGTGATGATCAACCACCCGACATTGGACACTTTGAGAAATTCAAACAACCGGTTCATATCAAGATGCGCCGCCTCGAGCACTGCATAATCATACCCCACCAACTGCGATTCGATATCCTCAAACCCGCCAATATCCCCGGAATGGAATATCCGCTTCCGTTTGATCTCGATATCATAGGAGAAACACTGAAGTCTTGACGGCAATCCAAGCTGCGCCACAAATGGCGCATATCTCTTCAAATGTGTATTGGCAATCGCCCGAAGCTCAAACGGTCCGTTGAATTTGAAATGCTCTTCATATCCGACAATCCGCAATTCATACGGCAGTCTTGATCGAAATATGTACATTGCCTCAAGCATCCGCTCAAACGGATCGACAAACTCCTCCGGCAAATACAAATCAACCGGGTGTTTCCTCCCACCCAAATTCAGCATCTGGATCAGAAGCGGCAACTCTACCACATGGTCCGGATGTGAATGCGTGACAAATATCCGGTCCAGCTTGACCGGGTCAAACCCTTCCCGCATAAACGCCTGACAGACTGACCCGCCACAGTCAATCAGAGCCAGACTCTCACCCGTCTTTATGACATACCCGGAACTTCCCCGCTTGGACTGCGGCAGCCCCGATGATGTCCCCAGAATCGTATAACTGAACTCGCTCATCGCGAAATCTCATTTCTTGCCAGAACTTTGAACTGTTCGAACTCGTCAACCTGATGGTAGTTTCTACCGGCTACATCAGTGAGCGCACTGTCCGGTTGGTTCCAGACGATATATAGTACAGGTATCCTGTCTTCCAGCGCTCTCTTTAAATCGTCATTTACCGGAAGATGATATGTTCTGAACTGAGCGGCATCACCCGGCATCTGATATTGAAATCCGACAAACTCGGTCGAACCCAGCCCTTCCCTCCCGCTCAAAACAGGGACTCCTGCCCACTCCGATAATATCGGCCCCGGCTCAGGGTAATCCCGAACAAATTGACTGAGCTCCTTCGTATTCCGAATAGAATATGGCCGGTCGTCGTGCCGAATCGCGCCCACGTAGATTACCGCAAACGGCAGCAGCGCCGCCATATAGATGACTCCGCCGACAACCAGTAGCCGCCCTCTGGACATACCGAGGAATTTCCCTGATGGCGCAAGAATCAGTTCCAGCCCCGGCAGCGAAGCAATGATGAGAAACGGCAGCGCCTGCTGGAAATATTGAACATGTACCGGACTCGGTATCAAATAGACTGCGATGATCACCAGCGCAAACCACAGTGCCAGTCGCGTTACTGCTTTTGATTCGTTAGAGACCAGCTTGCTCCGCTTCCGCCAGATCACCACGATCCCCAGCAAGATCAGCCAGAGTTGAGGATTGATCAGGAACTTTCCGAATGCCTCCCCGCGCTCAAGCATGGCATCGGCGAATCCAACCCCCGGATTCCTAACAAAATGAAATCCGAGGTTGTTGAAATAGAATCTCGATGGATCTTGAAAGAGCAGTTTGACCGAAGTCAGGGACACTGCCAGGGCCCCTCCGAGAAACTGCCACCACGAGCGCATGCGCGTTTGTGATGGACCATGCCACAACACTAGCATCGCCGGAAAAGCGGTCACCACCAACACTGATCGAAAATTGATCGCCAGCCCAAACGCAACTCCGGCCGCCAGCCAGACCGATCCCTTTCCCCCTTTGATGATCTTTACCAGGCAGATGAACATCAAGACGAGCGCCAGATCGGTCCAGGCATACGTCTTGGCGACACTGTGCCAGACCAGCACTAGTCCGGCAAACAGATAGACAAACAGAGCTGACAGCCTTACCACCGAACCCGAACTGACCTGCTTGAGGAGATACCAGAAGACAATAGGCGTCAACGTTGCCGGGATCAGACACAAAAATCGCGCATATCTCAGCGTATCAAATCCATGACCGGCAATTATCGACAGGATGTATGGCAAGAGCGGCATCTGTGGGAAGAAGAAATCGAGATATGGGCTCTTCCCGCCGGCTACCTGGAGCGCCGCCGACAGGTAAAAACCTTCGTCCCGATCGACATACCGGAAAATCGCCAGGTATGCCAGAAGCAGGACATGGATAATGACAAAGGCGGCAGCCCAAAGACTCTCTCGTCTGATGTGCTGTCCGCCTTCAAACTGCAATTTCATCGGCTTGCCAGTCGCCACCGATTTAGTTCAAGACCGTCTTCAACAACCCCAGCGCCTCTTCACAATTGGCGCGGCTGACATCGAGATGTGTCACGAACCGGAGCTTCTTGGGTCCAAAAGGGATCGCCAGCACGCCGACTGTTTTCATCCGCTCGGCTACTTTGTCCGATGTTTCTCCGGTGGTAATCTTCGTTACCACGATATTAGTCTCCACCCGACTCATGTCGACATCGAAAATGGAGAAATTATTGAGCCCGGTAGCCATAAACTTCGCATTGGCATGATCTTCGGCCAATCGCGGGATATTGTTCTTTACGGCGTAGAGCCCTGCAGCCGCGATGATCCCAACTTGCCGCATGCCACCGCCAAACAGCTTTCGCTCTCTCAGGCACTTTCCAATAAATTCGTGAGAACCGACAATCATCGAACCAATCGGCGCCCCGAGTCCTTTGGACAGGCAAACGGAAATCGTATCAAATGGTGCGGTCAGTTCTTTGAGAGACATTCCGGTCGCAACATGCACATTCCAGATCCGGGCGCCATCGAGATGCAGAATCAAGCCAAACTCATCACACACCTGACGAACTTTGAGAATCTCTGCCTGCGGCAGAATCGTCCCGCCGTGGCGATTGTGCGTATTCTCCAGCTCGACCATTTTGGTCTCAGGGACATGCAGATTCTTGGGACGGATATTTTCACGGATAACATCGGCCGTGAGCATCCCCCGCTCGGTGGTGATAAGATTCACCAGGAGTCCAGAATGTACCACCGGACCGGCCACTTCATAGTTGACGACATGGCATTCCCGATCACAGAGTAATTCCCATCCCCGCTGAGATACGGCTTTAAGACAAATTTGGTTGGCCATCGTCCCCGATGGCACATATAGGGCGGCATCCCGTCCGAATAGCGAGGCAACATACGCTTCGAGCGCCTTGACGGTGGGATCGTCACCAAAGACGTCGTCTCCGACCTCTGCAGTAGCCATTGCCTGGCGCATCTCGGGAGTCGGCCGGGTCACTGTGTCTGAACGAAAATCAATGTATTTCATAGGGGTCTAATATAAGAACAAGGATATCCAACAGAAACGATTAGTTGCGGACAGGCCGGCAGGACACAAAAAACAAAGGCCGCCCTGAGGCGGCCTTCGAATTTGAACAGGCTCCACGTCAATTCAAGAGCTTTACATTTTGTGCTTTCGGTCCCTGTTCGGTTAGCGATACCTCGCACATAACTTCCTGACCTTCTCGTAAGGTCCGGTACCCTTCCATGTTGATGGCTGAGTGATGGACGTAAATATCCTGCTCTGTATCATAGCACTGGATAATACCCCACCCCTTGTGGTCGTTAAAATATTTGACCTTGCCCTTTGACATGAATCCTCCAATGGGTTTAGGAGTTATGAATCCCACTCTCATAAGAATTATACGCGGGGCATGTGGGCATCGCCACAAGAAATTAGCCGAAATTTATCATTTTTTGAATCAGGACCATTCCTAGTCCTGATAGGAGGGGAACAGAGATGTTATCATCTATCTTGGTGGAGAGGGCCTCGACCACGGTGGCGATGACCCCGCCCGGAATCGCAATCTGCAGGGGAATATCCGGCACACAGAATGCCACTATCAGCGTCCCGACCAGGCAACCGGCCGAACCCTCAAACGACTTCCGCCCAAATTTGTGCCGCCCCCAGAGCCGTCCGACAATCGCCGCAAACGAGTCGCCTACGATGATAAACGCAAGCGCGGCAATAGCTATCGGCTTGGGATATAAAGCGATTGTACAACAGGCAGAAATCAGAATGTAGGTCGCACCGGTGAAGTCTCCCCCGGCCTCGTGGACCCGGATCATTTTTCCTATGAACCGGGCGCCAAACAG
Source organism: Candidatus Zixiibacteriota bacterium (assembly GCA_049290195.1). Taxonomy (GTDB): domain Bacteria; phylum Zixibacteria; class MSB-5A5; order GN15; family FEB-12; genus FEB-12. Next base: position 3,019 of record JBATNE010000267.1, on the reverse strand, counting down.
CTCCCAAATCTTCCACCCCCGAATTCGTCCCGAGTCCAAAACAAATATGAGCAGTGTGATCGGCACCAGGACTGCAAGGGCATCAGTTTTGCTTAGGCCGTGGATATAATAAAGCGACGGGATCACCAACGCCCCAAGGTGCGTGGCTTTCCGAAGAAGCTCTTGCGAAAACGGAATTTCAGGGCGGGTTACAGCGCTGAAATTCATAGTTTCTTGCGTTCTTTGACGGGACTAAGACGGATCGGGGCAATCTTGTTTGGATACTTGACGTGATACTTCGCGAACAGCATTGCCCGATACTTGGCGAATTCGCCCAGACGATGTTCCCGGACGAGGACTATCCTGATCTCGGGTGCGGCGTCATCCAGCGGTCTCGGTTCCTTTCTTGAAAGGACCTTGATAACGTGCCAACCGTACTTGGTCTTGACAGGGTATGACACGTCGCCTATACCGGTAGCCAGCGCGGTACGGTAGAAATTGCTGTCAACATCATTGGGGCCGATTTCCCCCAGGTCCGCCAGCTCCTGACGAATTGCCGGGTTGGCGCTGGGGTAGTATTGTGCGGCCAGTTCCAGGAAATCAAGACCCGAACTCGCCTGGTCGCGTACGAACTCCGCCATGACCGAGTCTTTACAGATTATCTGCTGCACCTTCATCGGTCGCGGTGCAATATACTGATCGATATGCTTATGGTAATAGGCAGCAACTAGCGAGTCCGCTGGATGCCATTCCAGTCCGTACCACTGGTCCTGAAGTATCCGCTTGCACCCTACTTTGCGTGCACGCTCCATGTTCTCCCGGACATACGCGGTGGTATCAAAGTGCATTCTTCGCCCGAGGGCCGTAAAGAGGGCGCGACGAATCCCCAGTTCAATAGCCGTCATCCTTTGCGACTGGTTAAGTACTCTGAGTCCCTTCCGTCCCATGTAGTTGTCAACGAGAGAACGCGCCGATATCGTGAAGACTGTGTCGGCACGATTGACAATCGCATACCAGACTGAATCCGGAACATCGACAATCTGTGAGTCGACCACCGCCGGGTTAAACTCCACTTCCAGTCCCTTGATCAGACTGTCAATCATCTTGCCGGCACGATTGCGCGTTTGGTCTTTGATCACATCATTCCGAATTTGCGCAAATACGTCCGGATTCTGTATCGGGAGCGGACCTGAATCCATGTGATTCGCAACATAAACTATGTGGAAGCCATCTTGATCACGATACGGTCTGGAGAACTGGCCTACTTTAAGACCGAAGACAACCGAATCAAACGGATGGTGATACACACCCTTCGCCGCCCATCCAACGTAGCCCCCCTTTTCTCGAGACCCTTCGTCATGAGAGTACTGCTCGGCGATCTTCTTGAAATCGGCCCCAGCCTTCAACATTTGATACAGGCTGTCGCTGAACCGGTAGCAGATCGTATCGAGTTGATATTGATTCTTCTCTTTGTAAAACGCGGAATCCGGGCCCATCCGATAATGCACCGGCGACACCAGGATGTGGTTAATCTCTGCCTGCTCTCCCACTACATACTGCTTCTTGTGCTGCTCGTAGAAATCGAGCACCTCCAGTGAATCCACTCGGACCATGCTGTCAACTGTCTGCAGATAAGTATAGGCCGATAAGGTCGCGACATATCGCTCCCGGTACTCCCGAAAGTACGGTCCGTAATCCTCCAGCTTGACATGCTCTGCCTCAAATGAAGTCAGTGTATCGGCCAGCATACTGTCGAGCCAGAATTGGGAGACCGAATCCGCCAACACCCCGCCGTTCGGCAAATTAAGGGGGTAATTATTCACAGCGACAAAGAGCCGGTCAAACGTGACGTTGACTCCCCTGTCGGCCGTGGCGACCACTGTCCCCGAACTTCCGGCCCTCTCCGGTGCAACAGCTGGAGCATGCGAACAGGCACTCAAACATACGGTGCCGAGCACGCCTGCGACGACGATCAATCTGGTAAGTATCATATCTCTCATGTGGTTAGTGTAAGCGTTGAAAATTATACACAGGAGGGGCAAAAGCAAGCCCAAAAAGGACAGTGACTAGCGTGCAATTTCAACCGGCTGGCCCTGCGCCATTCCCCGGCGCGAAGGCTCAGCGGAAAAACTGCGAAAGCCCAGCGTGAATCTGGTTCCGCCGGTTGGAACAGAATCCACCGTGAGGATGAATCGAAGGGTCGTGCAAATGCGGTGGACAATCGACAACCCCAGACCGGTGCCATGCTTCTTGGTCGAGAAGAACGGCTGGAAAATCCGATCCCGGTCCCCTTTCGGGATCCCCGGTCCGTTGTCCTCCAACACCAACTCGACCATCTGCGAATGCCGTTCTTCGCTCACCTTAAATGTAAGCCGCCCCGGTTTGCCGTCAAACGCTTCGCACGCATTGATCGCCAGATTCATGATCACCTGCTTGATCAGGTCTTCATCCCCGATGATGTACATCATGGCGCTGTCGGCGTGCAGATCGATCTGAATCCCCTCGTGATACGAGGCGTGGTGCCGGAGTATCTCTATGCAATCGGTAATGACATGACACAATTCCACCTTGTCGTACCGCGGACGGTCTATTCGCGCGTACAAAAGGAAGTCGCTCAGAATTTTCGACAGCCGGTGCGACTCCTTCACTATCAACTCCATGAGCCGCGAATGCTCGTTCGATACGCTGAGATCTCGCGAGAGCACTTCCACCGACCCGGAGATCGCCGCCAGCGGATTTCTGATTTCGTGCGCAATCGAAGCCGACAACTCCCCTACCGCCGCCAGACGATCCGCCGCCCTCGCCTTGCTCTCAAGCGCCTTGGCATCGGTCAGGTCGGTAAAAATGGCGATCAGGCCGCGAACCATCTTCTCTTCATCCATCAGCACCGAAATGGACATCCCCAGCGGAATACTCTGCCGATCGCCATTGAGAATGTCGATCTCCTTCCGGGGATGATCCACGCCGAACCGAAGTCCGTCCGTTAGACACTGCGCCAGCCTCGGCATCCGGTCGGCAAACACATCCTGACACGGCAACC